>JAYTOZ010000195.1:0-5281 GCA_043747515.1 Frankiales bacterium
GCTCGGCCAGGTCGTCGTACTCCTTGCGGGCGCCGTCGAGCGCGTTCAGGGCGCTGGAGAGGGCGAGTACGGGCAGCTGCACCGCCTTGCCGGGCAGCCCCCGTACACCGGACAACACGGCGGGGACGATGCCGATGGCGGCGGCGACGGGCGTCGGGACAGGGCTGGGCATGCGACTGGTCCTCTGGTCGATGGGCGTATTGCAGGTGTCCCCTGGCACGTCCTGGCTCACACGCTGGCGGGGTGCCGTCACAGTGGCGGACGTAGGATGAACAGCATGACGAACCCCGAGATGGTGCTCGGCAAGCGGGTCCTCGTCGCCAAGCCGCGGGGCTACTGCGCCGGTGTCGACCGGGCCGTCATCACGGTCGAAAAGGCCCTCGAGCTGCACGGCGCACCGGTCTACGTCCGCAAGCAGATCGTCCACAACGCCCACGTGGTCCGCTCGCTCGAGGCACTGGGCGCGGTGTTCGTGGAGGAGACCGACGAGGTGCCGGAGGGCGCGACGGTCGTGTTCTCAGCGCACGGGGTGGCCCCCGAGGTGCATGCCGAGGCCGCTGCGCGCTCGCTGAAGACGATCGACGCGACCTGCCCGCTGGTGACGAAGGTGCACATGGAGGCCCGGCGGTTCGACGCCGAGGACTACGACATCGTGCTCATTGGCCACGAGGGCCACGAGGAGGTCGTCGGTACGACGGGGCAGGCGCCCGCCCACATGCATCTGGTCGACGGGGTCGAGGAGGCTGCCGCGGTGCAGGTGCGTGATCCGGCCAGGGTGGCCTATCTGTCGCAGACGACCCTGTCGGTCGATGAGACCAACGTCACGGTCAACGCCTTGCGCGCGCGCTTCCCGTTGCTGGCCGGTCCGCCGTCAGCCGACATCTGCTACGCCACCCAGAACCGGCAGGTCGCTGTCAAACAGATCGCGGTTGGCGCCGACCTGGTGCTCGTGGTGGGTTCCGGCAACTCCTCCAACTCGGTCCGGCTGGTCGAGGTCGCCCTCGACGCCGGGGCGCGCGCCGCCCATCTGGTCGACGACGCCGGCGAGATCGACGAGGCGTGGCTCGAGGGAGTGCGCACGGTCGGCTTGACCAGCGGCGCGTCGGTGCCCGAGCTTCTGGTCACCGGCGTGCTCAGCTGGCTCGCCGAGCGCGGCTTCGAAGACGTGGTCGAGGTGACCTCGGCCACGGAGAGCCTGCTGTTCGCCCTCCCACCGGAGCTGCGCCGCGACCTGCGGGCCGCCGGCCGGGACATCGCGTGAGCTCGCGTGAGCCGGGGCGAGGTGTCAGCGGGTCCGCACCGCGCGGCGCCGGTCGCTGAGCCATCGCGCCAGCGCCACCACGGCGGCAACCCCCGTTGCCGAAAACAGGACCGGTGCGCCGATGACCAGGGCCTGCACGAGTTCGAGGGTCTCTCGTGTGACGAAGGACCCGCTGCCGCCGCTCGAGCCGACTGCCCCCGCGACGAGGGCCAGCACCGCGTAGAGCAGTGGCGGCATGACGACCGCCGCCTTGAGGTCTTCCCGGTGGACCAGGAGCGCGGCGAGCGCGCAGCCCAGCACGAAGCAGATGGCGAACACGACTCGCAGCCCCCGCCCGGTGGCCACGTCGACCGCGCCACCGACGGCCCCCAGCAGCAGCGCAAGCGTGACCGCCCCGGCCGCGGTGAGGCCGCGCCGGTCGCCTACGCCATGGCCGTGCGGATGCTCTACGACGGAGGGGCGCCGGACCGTACGACCCCCCGCGGTGGCCGCCTCGTCGGCGGCGCGGCTGCTCACCGCCCGGACGTTACCCCCAGGGTGGGCCCGGAGTCGGGGATCTAGCGTGTCCCACATGACCGAGTCGTCGTACGGCGAGGGTGAGCGCGTGTTCGGTCCCCCCCAGGGGACGTACGACGGGGCGTGGGTGGCCGCCGCCGCCCGCCAACTCGACCCCGGCCTGCCGGCGGAGACGGCCGCCCTGCTGGCCGGCGAGGCGCTGGCCCATCTGCGGGCGATCGGCTCGCCGGACCTGCCCGAGCTGGCCCGTCGTCTGTTGGCCGACCATCCCGAAGCTGGCGCGACCCCGGCGAACATGGTGGCCCGGGCAGCGTGTGAGTTCGTTGCTGTCTACGCCGTCGATCTCTCCTGACCGCCTCCCTCGACCGCCACGAGATGCGGAGCGGTGAGCGGCCGGGCGACCTCCTCGACCGGCAGTGGGCTGTCGAGCGCGCCGTCGAGCCCGAGATCGGCCATCCGGCGGGCGCTCGGCAGCACCGCCCGCTCGAGTGAACCGACCGTGGCGTTGAAGTCGGTCACCGATCGGTTGAGGCTGCGACCCAGCTTGTCGACGTGTCCGCCGAGCGTGCTGAGCCGGGCGTAGAGCTCCTTGCCCGCGGCGAAGACGGCCTGGGCGTTCTCGGTCAGGGCGTCCTGCTGCCAGGCGTAGGCCACCGCACGCAGGAGGGAGACCAGGGTGGTCGGGGTGACGATGTGCACCCGGCGGGCGTAGGCGTGCTCGAGCAGCCCGGGGTCGACCTCCAGAGCGGGCGCGAGGAACGCCTCACCCGGCACGAACAGCACGACGAACTCGGGCGTGTTGGGCAGCTGCTGCCAGTACGCCTTGTCGGCAAGCCGGTCGACGTGCTGGCGCAGGTGCCGGGCGTGTGCGGCCATCCGCTCGTGCTGGACGGTGTCGTCGGTCGACTCGGCCGCTTCGAGGTAGGCAGCGAGGGTGACCTTGGCGTCGACCACGATCGACTTGCCGCCGGCCAGCCGGACCACGAGGTCCGGGCGCAGCACCCCGCCGTCGAGGCCGGCGAACGAGGCCTGCTCGTCGAAGTCGCAGCGTTCGAGCATCCCGGCGTGCTCCACCACTCGGCGCAGCTGCAGCTCACCCCAGCGGCCGCGTGCCTGGGGCTTGCGCAGCGCGGAAACGAGCGCTGCCGTCTCGCGGCCGAGCCGCTCGGACCCAGCGGCCACCACCGTCACCTGCTCGCGGAGCTCGGCCGCAGCCCGGACCCGCTCCACTTCGAGCGCCTGGAGTTGGCCCTCGACTCGGCCGAGCTGCTCCCGGAGCGGGCTGACCAGCGCCGCCACCGAGGCCTGGCGGTGCGCGAGGTCACCGTCGCCGGCCCGCAGCCGCGCCTCCGCCAGCACCGCGCTCCGGAGCTCGGCGCGCACACCGGACAGCCGGGCGGCACCGACGGCCAGGCCGAGGGTGAGGCCGATGAGCAACATCACGACGAGCGCGATCAGGTCCATGGACGGACCTTCGCACGGGCCTACGACAGTTCTGGGACCCCGAGCAGCGCGAGCAGGTCGGTGTGTCGGTCGATCACCCACGGGGCGTCGGCCGGCCCGGTGTCGAAGGCGTCGTCGTGCGCGCCTCGGTAGCGCACCGGTCGCATGCCGGCCCCCACGGCTCCGGCGACATCGCGCCGCCGAAGGTCCCCGACGTGCACGGCGCTTGCAGGGGGCACCCCGAGCGAGTCGAGGGCCAGCGTGAACGGCCGCAGGCCTGGCTTGTTCACGCCAATCTCGTCACTGAACACGGTGGTCCCGAACAGCTCAAGCACGCCCAGGTCGTCCAGCAGCCCGCGCAGGTGCCCGCCGCCGGACATACCGGTGTCGCAGACGAGACCGACCTCGATGCCGGCGGCCCGGAGCGAGGCCAGCGTCTGCCTGGTGCCGGGCAGCAGGCGCACGGCGTCCGGGGTGGTCGCGCCCTCGACCGCGAACACCACCTGCTCGACCAGCGTGGCGTCGACCTCTTGCCCGGCGCCGCGGACGATGCCCTCGGCGATCTCGTTCATGGTCTGCGTCCGGCCGCGCTCCCAACCGGCGTGCAAGGCGGAGTACGCCTCGACCTGCAGTTGCAGAGCCGCGTCGTACGAAGTGGACAGGGTCTTGGCAAGGGCCGTCGCGCGGTCGTCCTTGGTGCGCTCGAGGTCGATGTCCTCGAGCAGGGTCAACCAGAGGTCGTAGGTGACGGCGCGGGTGCCACTGAGGGGCGGGGGTGTCGTGTGCACACCGGTACCTTTGCACCGGTGAGCCTTTCCATCGGCATCGTGGGCCTTCCCAACGTCGGCAAGAGCACCCTGTTCAATGCGCTGACCAAGAACGACGTACTCGCCGCCAACTACCCGTTCGCGACGATCGAGCCCAACGTCGGTGTCGTCGGTGTGCCGGATTCCCGCCTCGGCAGGCTCGCCGAAGTCTTCAAGAGCGAGAAGCTCATCCCGGCAACGGTGGACTTCGTCGACATCGCCGGGATTGTCAAGGGTGCGAGCGAGGGGGAGGGGCTCGGCAACAAGTTCCTCGCCACGATCCGTGACTCGGACGCGATCTGCCAGGTGATCCGCGTCTTCGCCGACGAGAACGTCGTGCACGTCGACGGCAAGGTGTCGCCTGCCGATGACATCGAGACCATCAACACCGAGCTGATCCTGGCCGATCTGCAGACCCTCGAGAAGGCTTTGCCGCGCCTGGAGAAGGAAGTGCGGCTCAAAAAGGACACCCAGATCGTCCTTGATGCCGTACGCCGGGCCCAGGTGGTCCTCGACGGCGGGCAGACCGTCTTCGGCGCCGGGCTCGACCCCGAACCGTTGCGCGAGCTCCACCTGCTCACGGCCAAGCCGTTCCTGTACGTCTTCAACCTCGACGAGGCAGGGCTGACCGACGGTGCGCTCCGGGCCTCGCTCGCCGAGCTCGTCGCCCCAGCAGAGGCGGTCTTTCTCGACGCGCAGGTCGAGAGCGAACTGATCGAGATGGCCGACGACGAGGCGCTCGAGCTCCTGCAGTCGATGGGGCAGGACGAGTCTGGCCTGCACCAGTTGGCCCGGATCGGCTTCGACACCCTCGGTCTGCAGACCTATCTCACCGCGGGTCCGAAAGAGACGCGCGCCTGGACCATTCGCAAGGGCGCCACCGCCCCCGAGGCCGCGGGGGTCATCCACACCGACTTTCAGCGCGGCTTCATCAAGGCCGAGGTCATCGGGTTCGCCGACCTGATGGCGGCTGGTTCGGTGGTGGCCGCCAGATCCGCCGGCAGAGCCAGGATGGAGGGCAAGGACTACGTCATGCGTGACGGTGATGTCGTGGAGTTCCGCTTCAACGTCTGACTTGGACCTGTAAGGCCAGCTCTGAGGTCTGATGGAGGGTTTTGGGTCGTCCCTGGGCCGTCACAGAAACAGCCGTAGCAGCCGCGAACAGCCCGCTGGCCGCCTGCCGGGTTCGATCCTGCGCGCTCGGCCACAGGTGCGCGAAGACAAAGTCGTCGTCGCCTTGGCATGGCGAAGTGCT
>JAYTOZ010000196.1:0-11702 GCA_043747515.1 Frankiales bacterium
TGCCGATGGCCTCGACGACGCTGGCGACAGCGGCCTCGATGCCCTTCTTCAGGCCCATCGGGTTGGCGCCGGCCGCGACGTTGCGCAGGCCCTCACGCACGAGCGCCTGGGCGAGCACCGTGGCGGTGGTGGTGCCGTCGCCGGCGACGTCGTCGGTCTTCTTCGCGACCTCCTTGACGAGCTCGGCGCCGATCTTCTCGTAAGGATCCTCCAGCTCGATCTCCTTGGCGATGGAGACACCGTCGTTGGTGATCGTGGGGGCACCCCACTTCTTTTCCAGCACGACGTTGCGGCCCTTGGGGCCGAGGGTGACCTTGACTGCGTCGGCGAGCTGGTTCATGCCGCGCTCGAGACCGCGGCGGGCCTCTTCGTCAAAGGCGATGATCTTTGCCATGCGTCATTCCTCCCGGTCGGGGACGTGCCGACCATGGGTGCCCGCGACGGACGACCGGACTGCCGGCCTCACCCAGTGATCTGGCACTCAACACGTTGGAGTGCTACCTCCATGTTGGCACTCGACCCCCGAGAGTGCAAGGCGCGCTCAGTCCGGCAGCGCCGACGTCACCTGGCGCATGGGGAAGGGTAAGGCGACGTCCGGCGCCTCATCGCCGCGCACGCGCGCGACCTGCTCGTACACCCCGGCGCGCAGCTCGAGCACGATCACCGACGGCCCGTCCGGGTCGATCAGCCGGTACGACGCGGCGCCGGCCTGCTGCAGCCGGTCGCGCTCGAGCAGCAGGTCGAACCGGCGGGTGCTGGGTGAGAGCACCCCGACGGCGAGCAGCGCCGGCCCGGGCAACTCGCGGCGGGTGCACGACGAGCGCAGCCTGCGGACAACGGCAGCGCCAAAGATCTCTCCCGACCGGATGTTCCCGCGGCCGGGTGCCCGCTTCGCCACTTCCCCCTTCCCAACACCAACTCGAACCGGACATACCATCAGCAAAGGGGCCACGGCGGTGGGGGAAGTGGCAGGTCCGCCGCCGAATGCGAAGCCCAAGGCAGCATGCCCCCGTGGAACCGCCGTCAGCAGCCTGTGGACAACACGAGCACCGGGACCTCCGGTACGACGTTGCGCACCGGCAGGGTCGAGGAACCGACGCCGGAGGTGACGAACAGTCGCGCCTCGGGGTACCAGCCGCGGTTCCACCGATTGCCGGTGCGTTCGCTCACGGTGTGCACGGGCCGGCCGCGCACGGCCAGCTGGCCGCCGTGGGTGTGTCCGGCGAGCACGAGCTGCACGTGCGCCGGCACGTCGGCGACGACGTCCGGGTTGTGGGTCAGGAGCACGACCGGTGCCCCCTCGGGCACCCCGGACAGCGCGGCGTCAACGTCCGGGGACCGCTCCCACAGGTCGCCGACCCCCGCCACCCACAGCCGCCCGCCGAGCACGGGGACCGCTGACTCCTCGAGCACCGGCAGGCCGGCGTCTTCCAATGCTGCCCGGACCCGGTGTCCCCCGGCGTACCAGTCGTGGTTGCCGAGCACTCCCACGACCGGCGCGGCGGCGCACAGCCCGGCAAGCGCCCCAGCCAGTTCGGCCGCGCTCACGGGCCGACCGAGGGCGACATCGGCGAGGTGGTCACCCATCAGCAGCACGAGGTCCGGCGTCGCCGCCAGCACCGCCAGCACCACAGCGCGCACCCGGGCGAGGTCCACCCAGGGCGCGCCGGCGTGCAGATCACCGACGACCGCGACCCGCAGCCCGTCGAGCTCGGCCGGCCAGCCCGGCGGAGACAGCCGGACGTCCGGGACCCGCAGCCGGCGAGGAGTGAGCACCCCGGCGTGCACCGTCGCCGCAACAGCGAGACCACCGGCCACACCGAGCAACCGCCTCACCCCGCGCCAGAGGCTGTCACTGCCCCGCGCCAGAGGCTGTCACTGCCCCGCGCCAGAGGCGACGAACGCCTTATACGACGGGGCGATGGTCGCCGTCGGCCCGACCAGACCGGCCACCGCGTTGAGCGTCTTCAGCCCGTCGCCGGTGTTGTAGAGCACCGTCTCGGCGTCCGGGTCGACCGCGCCGGTGGCCAGCAGCTGCCGAAGCGTCGCGACGGTCACCCCGCCCGCGGTCTCGGCGAACAGCCCCTCAGTCTCGGCGAGCAGGCGGATCCCCTCGACGACCAGCGCGTCGCTGACGTGGCCCATGGCGCCACCGGTACGGCGTACGGCATCGAGGGCGTAGGGACCGTCGGCGGGGTTGCCGATCGCGAGGGACTTGGCGATCGTCATGGGCTTGACCGGCTGCACGGCGTCCCAGCCATTTTCGAACGCCGTCGCGATCGGCGAGCAGCCGCTGGCCTGGGCGCCGAAGACCTTGTACGGGGTGCCCTCCACCAGGCCCAGGCGCGACAGCTCGCCGAAGCTCTTGTCGATCTTGGTGAGCAGCGACCCGGACGCCATCGGGATGATGACCTGCTCGGGCAGCCGCCAGCCGAGCTGCTCAGCCACCTCGTAGCCCAGGGTCTTGCTGCCCTCGGCGTAGTAGGGCCGCACGTTGACGTTGACGAACGCCCAGTCCTCGTACTCCGCGACCTCGCTGCACAGCCGGTTGACATCGTCGTAGCTGCCGTCGACGGCGATGAGGGTCTGGCCGTAGACGGCGGTCTGCACGACCTTGCCCTCTTCGAGATCACTTGGGATGAAAACGATCGAGCGCAGCCCAGCGCGGGTGGCGTGGGCGGCGACGGAGTTGGCGAGGTTGCCGGTCGAGGCGCAGGAGACGGTGGTGTAGCCGAACGCGCGGGCGGCCGACAGCGCCACCGACACCACCCGGTCCTTGAACGAGTGCGTCGGGTTGCCGCTGTCGTCTTTGATCCAGAGCTTTCGCATGCCAAGTGCGCGGGCCAGGTTGGGGGCCGCGCGCAGCTGGGTCATCCCGGCGCCGAGATCGACGCGGGTGGCGAGGTCCTGGCCGGCCGGCAGCAGCCCGGCGTAGCGCCAGATCGACTGCGGTCCGGCCTCGATCGAGGCGCGGGTGACGAGGCGCAACTTGTCCTCGTCGTAGGCGACCTCGAGCGGGGCGAAGCACTGGTCGCAGACGTGCACCGGAGCCAGTGGGACCTCGTTGCCGCACTCGCGACAGGTCAGCGAGGTGGCGGGGCTCCCGGCGAAGGCCGTCGGGACGGTGAGCGTGGTCATGCGTCTCCTCATCTTCCCCACGCGGCAAGCGCGGGACGGAGTTGGCACCTGGCGCGAGCGCTGGTTGCCGGGGCGTCATCGGGCCGTGTCCCTGGTGCCCCTCGGGATGAGCGTGCTGTGGAGTTGTGCCGCCACTGTAGCCGGTGGTCCTAGGGTCGGCGAGTGTTGATCGCCAGCAACCGCGGCCCCGTCTCCTTCGTCGAAGGCGACGGCGGGCTCGAGATTCGACGTGGTGCCGGCGGGCTCGTCTCGGCGCTGTCCGGCGACCCGGCCGGCCAATCGCTGTGGGTCTGCGCAGCCCTGACCGACGCCGACCGGCGGGCCAACCAGCAGGGGCTCGTCCCGGCCGGCGTACTGATGCTCGACATCGACCCGGTGACCTTCGACCGCGCCTACAACCGGGTCGCGAACGGCGCGCTGTGGTTCGTGGCGCACCTGCTGCACGACCTGTCCCGTGCCCCGAGCTTCGACGAGCGCTGGCGGCGGGAGTGGGCGTCGTACACGGCGTACGACGGGGCCTTTGCGAGCGCGCTGGCCGAGCGGGCCGGACCGGGCGAGGCGGTGCTGGTGCAGGACTACCACCTCTCGCTCACGCCGCGGCAGTTGCGCGAGCAGCGACCCGACCTGCGGATCGGGCATTTCTCGCACACGCCGTGGGCGCCGCCGGAGGTGTTCAGCATCTTGCCGGACGAGATCGTGCACGACGTGCTGACCGGGCTGCTCGGCGCCGACGCGGTCGCCTTCCTGTCGCCGCGCTGGTCAGCGGCCTTCACCAGGTGCTGCGTCGAGCTGCTCGGCGCGCAGCGGGTCGAGGGCGGGGTCGCCTTCGCCGGCCGGACCACCCGCGTCGGCGTGCATGCGCTCGGGGTGGACGCCGCCCGACTGCGGGCCCGTGCCGCCGACGCTGATGTGGTGGCCCGCCGCACCCAGCTCGAACCCGTGGTCGGGGACCGCCAGCTCATCCTGCGGATCGACCGGACCGAGTTGAGCAAGAACATCGTCCGTGGGCTGGAGGCCTACCGGGAGCTGCTGCGCAGCCGGCCCGAACACCGCGGCCGCGTCGTCCACCTGGCCTTCGCCTACCCCTCACGACACGATCTGCCGGAGTACCGCGAATACACCGCCGCGGTCCAGCGGCTGGCCCGGGAGGTCAACGAGGAGTTCGCGACCGCCGGCTGGCTGCCGGTGCACCTGGAGGTCCGCGACGACTACGCCCGGTCGCTGGCCGCCTACGCGCTCGCCGACGTGCTGCTCGTCAACCCGGTGCGGGACGGGATGAACCTCGTCGCCAAGGAGGGTCCCGTGCTCTCGCCGGACGGCGTCGTGCTCGTGCTGTCACGCGAGGCCGGCGCCGCCGACGAGCTCGGCGCGGACGCCCTACTCGTCAACCCCTTCGACGTCAGCCAGACCGCGGCGGCGCTGCACGAGGCCCTCGTGATGGCCCCGGCCGAGCGCCGGGCCCGGTGCGAGCGACTCGCCGAGGCCGCCGCCGCGCTGCCACCGGCGGCCTGGTTGGCCGCGCAGCTCGCCGCGCTGGCGTCCGCGCGGTCATAACCTGCGCCGGTGCTCACCCTCACGGCAGTGCTGCACCCGTCCGCGCTGGACCAGCGGCGAGGGGTCGTCCGGCTGCACCCCGATGTGCTCGGCGCCCTCGGCCTGTCGCCGTGGGATGTCGTCCTGCTCACCGGACGGCGTACGACGGGGGCGCTGGTCGCCCTCGCCCCGCCGGGCTCGCCGCAGGGCGCGCTGCTCTGCGACGACCTCGTTCTGGGCAATCTCGGCGTCGTCGACCAGAGCCCGGTGGAGGTGTCCCGGATCCCGTCGACCGAGGCCGTCGCGGTGACCGTCGCCGGACCGGCCGAGGTGCTCGCCGCGGTCGACCCGGCCGTGCTGCGGACGGCCCTACTCGGCAAAGCGGTGACTGCCGGCGACAACGTGTCGCTGCTGCCGCAGGACCTCGCGCCGATCGGGGCCGTCGACGTCGTGGCCACTCGCAGGCGCCTCGCTGCCCAGTTGGGGCCAGCCTGGTCGTCGCTGCTGTTGACCATCGTCGACGTGGCACCAGCCGGTCCAGCGGTCGTCACGATGGGCAGCGTCGTCGGTTGGCGGGGCGGCGCCTCGACGACCGGGAGCGCCACCCCGATGACCGTGCCGACCGCCGCACACGTGCCAACCGTGGCGGATCTCCCGGGCCTTGAGACACCGGCCGCCGCGCTCGCCGAGTGGCTCGGCCTGGGCTTCCACCACCGCGACCTGCTGGCCCGGCTCGGCACCCGGCCGTCGATGGGGGTGCTCGTGACCGGACCGGCCGGCTCGGGGAAGGCGGCGCTCGTCGAGGCGGTCACCGCCTCGCTCGGCGCCCGACTGCTGCGGGCCTGGGGGCCCAGCCTGGCCGGGCTCACCCCCGACGCCGCCGCCCAGCAGGTTCGCGCGCTGCTGACGCCCGCCGGCAGCACGCCGACCGTCGTGCTGCTGGAGGACGTCGAAGCGCTCGCCCCGCGGGACGGCGCCGACCCGCTGACCGCGGTCTTCCTCACCACAGTCCGGGAGGCGATCGCGACCGGTCAGGTCGCGATCGTGTGCACGACCGCGCGTCCCGAGCAGGTGAACCCCGAGCTGAGACGCCCCGGCACCCTCGACCACGAGCTCGCGGTCCCGCTGCCTGACCGCGGCCAGCGGTTGCGGCTGCTGCGGGTCGCCACCGCAGGGGTACCGCTCGAGTCCTCGGTCGACCTCGACGATGTCGCCGGCCGCACCCCCGGCTTCGTGGCCGCGGACGTGCTTGCCCTGGTCCGTGAGGCCGGGTTACGGGCAGCCGCCCGGCAGACCGATGCGCCGTCGCCGGTGGTCGCCGCGCAGGACCTCGACGCGGCGCTCGAGGTCGTTCGGCCGACGTCCCTGGGCGGCGCTTCCCCTGACATCGAGCAGCTCTCACTTGAGGACGTCGGGGACATGGTCGAGGTGAAGGCAGCCGTCACCGAGGCGGTCCTGTGGCCGCTGCAGTACCCCGACACCTTCGCCCGGCTCGGCGTCGCCCCACCCCGCGGGCTGCTGCTCTACGGTCCACCGGGTTGCGGCAAGACCTTCCTCGTCAGGGCCATCGCCGGCTCCGGGCAGGCCAACGTGCTCTCGGTGAAGGGTGCCGAGCTGCTCAACAAATGGGTCGGCGAGTCCGAGCGGGCGGTCCGCGAGCTGTTCCGCCGGGCCCGCGAGGCAGCTCCCTCACTGATCTTCCTCGACGAGGTCGACGCGCTGGCACCGGTGCGCGGACAATCCACCGACGGCGGTACGACGGACCGGGTCGTGGCGGCCCTGCTCACCGAGCTCGACGGGGTCGAGGCACTGCGCAACGTCGTCGTGATCGGCGCCACCAACCGGCCCGACCTGATCGACCCGGCCCTGCTGCGGCCCGGCCGGCTCGAGCGGCTGGTCTTCGTCCCGCCCCCCGACGCCCAGGCGCGGACGGCGATCCTGCGGGCCGCTTCCACACACGTGCCACTCGACCCGTCAGTCGACCTGGCGACGGTCGGCGGGCTCACCGACGGCTTCTCGGCCGCCGACTGCGCGGCCCTGGTCCGGGAGGCAGCCCTCACCGCCATGCGCGAGTCGATGGCCGCGACGACGGTCACCGCCGCACACCTCAGTGCGGCGCTGGCCACCGTCCGACCGTCCCTGGACCCGGCCCAGGTGGCCGCCCTCGCGGCGTACGCCGCCCATCGCGACCTGGCCTGACCGGGAGGCGTCGACTAGCCAGGGTCGAGGGCCTCGGCAAGTGCCTGCAGCAGCGCCACGACGCCAGCGGGACCGGCCACGACCAGATCAGCCCGCACCCGCAGCTCATGGGGGCCTTCGTCGCTGTCGCTGCACACCAGCAGCCCGGGGACACCGCCGCCGCGCTGCCGGTCCACCTCGTCGAACGCGGCGAGGTCCCCTCTGTCGTCACCGGCGAACAGCACCGCCGACCGGTCGCGAAGGAACCGGCGCAGAGCCCGACCCTTGTCGTGCCCGGGTGGTCGAAGCTCCAGGACGAGCCGCCCGGTGTGCACCTCGAGCCCGGCGGCGGTCGCCAGCTCCGCGACGGGCGCGTAGAGACGGACCAGCGCCCCACCGGGATCCTTGGCGCGGCGGGTGTGCACGACCAGCGAGAGGCCCTTGTCCTCCATCTGACCGCCCTCCCCGACGAGCAACGGCGGGAGCCGCGCGCGGGCCAGGGCGATCCCCGGCAACGGCAGCTCGGCCGTGACGTGCCCGGCGGACCAGCGTTCGGCGCCGTACTGACCCAGGACGACAAGCCCCTTCACCTCGGCGAGCCCGCCCAGGGCAACGACCGCCGCGGCCGCTCGGCCGGACACGATCACCAGCTGCCCGACCCGGGTGGACAACCGGGTCACGGCGTCCAGCGCGCCCGGCTCGGGCACGGCGTCCTCGGGCCGATCGACCACCGGCGCCAGCGTGCCGTCGTAGTCGAGGGCGATCAGGGCCCGCGAGGGCTGGCTGAGCAGCGCCCGGAGCGCGCTGGTCCCACGGGCCGTCGACGGCTCGGGCAGCGACACGATCAGACGGTGTCGCGGGTGAGCACGACGGTCAACCCATGGCCGGGCAGTCCGGGGAATCGCGGCAGCACGCGGGCCACCCCGAACTGCTTGGCGAATCGGGCTGCAGAGCCTTGCTGGCCGGCGGCAAAGTAGACGGTCGTCGCGCGCAGCCGACCGGTGAAGTTGCCGGTGACCGCGACCAGCCAACCGCCCTCGCGGTACCGGGCCGCGGCGCGTCGGGCCAGGCCGGTGAGCTGGGAGTTGTTCAGCACGGTGACCGGCAGCGTCGGGGCCGCGAACAGGGTTGCCTCCGGCGAGCGGGCCTTCGGTCTCACAGGGCGCTGTGGCAGCCGGGGGGTGGCAGTGGTCCCGGTGGCCGGGGTCCCGGTGGCAGGGGGGTTTGCGGGTCGGGTCAGACCGGCCGACGCGGTGTGGGTCGGCGCGAGGGCGACCGGGACCTTGCGGTCCTGGCCTGGGTTGATGAGCAGCAGCGCCCCGATGACGAGCGCCACGCCGGCGACAGCGACGGTGGCACCAACCAGCGCCCGCCCGGGCCCGACCCGTCCGGGCACGGCCCCGACACCCGAGCGCCGCGCCGCGTGCCTCGGCCCCTCGACGACAGACGCCGACTCCGGCGCGGCCGACGGGACCGATGCCCCGAGCGGCGGCTGGGCGGGCACCTCGACCGGGCCGTCGGCCGGGAAGGTCCCGTCCGGGTCCCCGGGCGGAACCGGCCCGTCGCCGGTCAGGCGTCCAACCCGAGCCGGCGGGCCGACCGGGTGCGCTGCCGGGTGCTGCGCAGCCGACGCAGACGCTTCACGAGCATCGGGTCGGCCACCAGCGCATCAGGGGAGTCGATGAGCGCGTTCAGGACCTGGTAGTACCGGGTGGCACTCATGTCGAACAGGTCGCGGATGGCCTGCTCCTTGGCGCCGGCGTACTTCCACCACTGCCGTTCGAAGGCGAGCACCTCCCGGTCACGCTCGGACAGCGCACCGGACTCGACCGGTACCGGCGCGATGTGCTGCGCGGCGTCCATGGGGCCTCCTCCACGCCCGTGCGGGCGAGAACAACATGGTTGTAGTTCGTCCCCCCCATCGTGGCACACCAACCGTCGCAGACCGAGCCTTTGGCCCTCGCCACCAGGTGAACCGTGGCATCGTGCCGGTGCCGGCCGTCCTCCCCTGCCTGCAAGGCACCCTTGTGGACCGCCCCCTGCACGTCGTCATGCCCGTCGTCGTCCCCGGCCTCGCAGCTCGGCCTGACACCACTCAGCGCCTCCCGGCCCGGCCCGGGCGGCGGCCCCGCGGGCGACGTTGCAGTCGTTCACGGCGCCCGCGCCGGCGACCCTCGGCCACGACCGGATCGGCCTGCGCCGAGGCGGGCCGTGGCTCCTGCGCAGCGATCTCGGCCCCCGGCGTCTCCCCGACGTACGCCAAGGGGTTGGCCGGTGACGTCCCGGTCGCCGGTGACCTCGACGCCCACGGGGACGACTCGATCAGCCTGTGGCGGGCCGGCAGCAGGCTCCTGCGCACCAGCCGGGGCGGCGCGGTCGACAGCTTCACTACGGTCGGCGCGGTGACGTCCCGCTGCTCGGCCACTGGGACGGTAACGGCACCGACACCCTGGCGATCTTCCGCTGCGGCGCGTGGTGTCTCAAAAGCACCAACCGCGGCCCGACCACCCGGATCACCGCTTCGGGACGAACGGTGACCGACCGGTCGCCGGGGACTGGAACCACGACGGCACCGACACGCTCGCGGTCCCGCACCCCGCCACCGGCATCTGGAACTTCCGCAGCGGCACCGGCGACCTTCCTGTCGTACGCCGGGTCCGGGGGCTCGCGCCAGGGGTCTCACACCAGGTCCTGCGCGACCCGTCCGTGCCGTTCGGCGCACACGTGACCCGGGTCGTGCCGGCGGACGTGTCCAGCCCCGACACCGTGCTCGGCGGGGGTCGCCTAAGCCTCCTCGAACCACCGACCACGATGGCCCGGCGGGCCGGTGCGGTCGCGGCGGTCAACGGCGACGACTACCTCGGGTCGGGCCGGCCCGTACTTGCCTTCGCCGCAGACGGCCGGCTCATCTAGACCGAGCAGGTCCCCGGACGGGCCGTCGGCCTTACCGCGACGGGCTGCGGGCGCCGATGAGTGGACCGACCGTCAGCATCGAGAACCTGAACCCGCCACCGAGCTTGGCCCCCAACACGACGCCGGGCGCGACCGCGACCCAGGCGCCAGGCCCGACAGCGACGGCGACCACCAGCCCAGCCACGCCCGCTCCCACCACCCCACCGCCGACCACCCCACCGCCGACGCCGGCCATCCCACCGCCGACCACCCCACGGCTCACGCCGGCCACACCCGGGTTACGGGTAGAGGCCCCTGGTGCGGTGCGCGTCGGCGACCCGGCCGACGCCGATGACCTGGGCGGCCGTGCGCAGCGAGATCCCACGCTCAGCCGCGAGCGCCGACACCTCGGCGTAGGACCGCTCCATCAAGATCTTGAGCCGGTCGTTGACCTCGTCCTCGGACCAGAAGTAGGCCTGCAGGTCCTGCACCCACTCGAAGTAGGAGACCGCGACTCCACCGGCGTTGGCGAGCACGTCGGGGACGACGGTGATCCCGCGGTCAGCCAGGATCGCGTCGCCGTCGGGGGTCGTCGGGCCGTTCGCACCCTCGACGACGAACCTGGCCTGGACGGCGGCGGCGTTGCCGTCGTGCAGGACCCCCTCGAGCGCTGCCGGGACGAGGACCTCCAGGTCGAGCTCCAGTAACTCCTCGTTGGTGATCGCGTCTGTGCCGGGGTAGCCGACCACGCTGTCCGCGCCGCTGCGCAGGTGCCTCGACAGCGCCGCCGGGTCGAGGCCCCGCGGATTGTGCACGCCGCCCTTGACGTCGCTGACCGCGACCACCGTGCACCCCGCGTCGTGCAGGTACTGCGCCGCGAGGCCGCCGACCTTGCCGAATCCCTGCACCGCGACCCGGGCACCGCGATGGTCGACACCGGCCTCGGCCAGCGCGCAGAACACCGAGAACATGACCCCTCGGCTGGTCGCGCCACCCCGGCCCTGGGAGCCGCCGAGGCTGACCGGCTTGCCCGTGACGACCCCCGTGACGGTGTAGCCGATGTGCGTGGAGTAGGTGTCCATCATCCAGGCCATCGTCTGCTCGTCGGTGCCGACGTCTGGGGCCGGGATGTCCTTTTCCGGGCCGATGATGGGCAGGATCTCCGAGGCGTAGCGCCGGGTCACCCGCTCCAGCTCGTTGCGCGAGAGCAACCTCGGGTCGACCGCGACGCCGCCCTTTGCCCCGCCGTACGGGATGCCGATGAGGGCACACTTCCAGGTCATCCACATGGCCAGGGCGCGGACCTCGTCGAGGTGGGTGCTGGGGTGGAACCGCACGCCGCCCTTGGCCGGGCCGCGGGACAGGTTGTGTTGCACCCGGTAGCCACGCAGCACCTCGAGCGAGCCGTCGTCGCGGCGCAACGGGACCGCCACCTCGAGCGATCGTCGGGGGGTGGCCAGCAGCTGATGCATCCCGTCGTCGAGGCCGAGCTGCTCGGCCGCCTCGCCGAGCTGGAACAGCGCCGAGTCGAGCGCGGACTGCCGGGCTGCCACAGGGGTCTCCTCGAAGGCGGTGTGACCCGGGTCACGGATCGCCGCCGACCTTAGCCATTGGTGCCCACACGCCGTGTGCATGACGCCAGGTGCGGCCGGTCCAGGGACGTAGGTCCCGACCTTCCGGGTGTCCAACGGCCGGTGCCGGCGCCAGATCCGCCGTCCGAAGATCACCCTGCGTGCCGTGGTCCCTTGTCACGAGCCGTCAGTCATGTCGTCCGCCGTCATCGCGCACCGGTCGATCTCAACGGCCCAGGCCCCTACCTGCACTGGGGGGTCGTGCAGCTCTCGGTCCCTAACCTCGTGGTCGTCGTGATCATGCTGGTGGTGTTCGCCCTCGCGCTGGTCCCGTTCGGGGCGGCGTCAAAGACGCGGAGCGGGCGCGGCTTGTCGTGGAGCTGGACCCGC
>JAYTOZ010000197.1:0-6971 GCA_043747515.1 Frankiales bacterium
TCGACAGCCCGCAGAGCCAGCGACCGCTAATACCCCCTCCGGCGCCTGCCACCGACGTGACAGGCCCCCCGGCGACCGGCGGGCGGCCCGCACCAGCTCCCGGGCCGCCCGCTGCGCTCGGCCCGGCCGCGGGCGGCAATCCGGTCGCACCGCCGGTGGTCGCCGGCGCCCCGGGTCGCCCGAGCATTCGCCGCGCTCAGCCGCCCAGCCCGACCGCCGAGCGAGCGACGGTTCAGGCCAGCGTCGTGGTCAGGCACGCGGCCACGCAACCGTCCAGGAGCACGAACGGCCATGGCCAGGGGCAGGCCCAGGCTCGGAACGACCGGCACCCTGGACAGGCGGGCGGGCGGCACCCGGGCAACGACACCGGCAAGGGCCGCGGCGACAACACCATCCCGCGCTCGGACAGCCGCGGTGACCAACAGGGCCGGGACCAGCAGGGCCGGGACCAGCAGGGCCACGGTGACGACCAGGTCGGGCACGGGCACGACAACCGGCCCTCGTAGCCGTCCCGCCCACCGGGCGAGACACAGGTCACATGTCCCGCCGCGGATCTGACACGATGCCGGCCTGACCCACGTCGGCACCGTCACCGCTCGCCGCACACCCCGCGGCGACCACCGGCACCGGCCACTACCGCACCCGGCGACCCCAGGGCGGCAGCCGAGCACGAGGAGCCCGCGCGCATGACCGTGACCCAAGGACCCCAGCCGGCAGTGAGCAGCACCACCGGGCCGGAGCTGGTCCAGCTCCTGACACCTGAAGGTGAGCGGGTCCACCACCCCGACTACGACATCGACCTGAGCGACGACGACTACCGCGCGCTCTACCGCGATCTCGTCCTGGTCCGCCGCATCGACGTCGAGGCGACCGCCCTGCAGCGCCAGGGCGAGCTCGGGATCTGGGCTGCCCTGCTCGGTCAGGAGGCGGCTCAGGTTGGCTCGGGCCGTGCGATGCGCAGCCAGGACTTCGCCTTCCCGACCTACCGCGAGCACGGGGTCGCCTGGTGCAAAGGCGTCGATCCGCTCACCCTGCTCGGGCTGTTCCGCGGCGCCAGCAAAGGCGGCTGGGACCCGCAGGAAAAGCGCTTCAACCTCTACACGATCGTGATCGGGTCGCAGACGCTGCACGCCACCGGCTATGCGATGGGGATCACCAAGGACGGCGCAGTCGGCGACCCCGAGACAGGCGAGGCGGTGATTGCCTACTTCGGCGACGGTGCGAGCAGCCAGGGCGACGTCAACGAGGCGTTCGTCTGGGCCAGCGTCTACAACTCGCCGATCGTCTTTTTCTGCCAGAACAATCAGTGGGGCATCTCCACCCCGACGTCCACCCAGAGCCGTATCCCGCTCTACAAGCGGGCCGAGGGTTTCGGCTTTCCCGGCGTACGCGTCGACGGCAACGACGTGCTCGCGTCCTACGCGGTGACGCGCAAGGCCCTCGACGCCGCGCGCACCGGACAGGGGCCGACGCTCATCGAGGCGTTCACCTACCGGATGGGCGCGCACACGACCTCCGACGACCCGACCCGCTACCGGCTGTCCTCAGACCTCGAGGCGTGGAAACTCAAAGATCCGCTCGAGCGGATGAAGGCGTTCCTGTTCAAGCAGCAACTCGCTGACAGCACCTTCTTCGAAGCGCTCGAGGGTGAAGCCACCGCGCTGGCCGCCCGCATCCGTCGCGAGTGCCTGGCGATGCCCGACCCCGATCCGCTCAGCATCTTCGACGACGTGTACGACGAGACGACGCCGCTGCTGCAGGAGCAGCGGGCCGATTTTGGGGCCTACCTCGGCGGCTTCGCGGGCGGCCACTGATGGCACAGCTCACCTTGGCCAAGGCGATCAACGAGGGCCTGCGGGCCTCGATGGAACGTGACCCCAAGATCATCCTGATGGGTGAGGACATCGGCAAGCTGGGCGGCGTCTTCCGGGTCACCGACGGCCTGCAGAAGGACTTCGGCGAGGCTCGCGTCTTCGACACCCCGCTGGCCGAGTCGGGCATCATCGGCACCGCGATCGGGCTCGCGATCCGTGGCTATCGGCCGGTCTGCGAGATCCAGTTCGACGGATTCGTCTACCCGGCCTACGACCAGATCGTCTCGCAGCTGGCAAAGATCCACTCCCGGTCCGGGGGCCGCGTCAAGCTGCCGATCACAGTCCGGATCCCGTTCGGCGGCGGCATCGGCGCGGTCGAGCATCACAGCGAGTCGCCGGAGGCCTACTTCGCGCACACCGCCGGGCTCAAGGTCGTCACCTGCGCCAACCCCGTCGACGGCCATTTCATGATCCAGCAGGCGATCGCCTCGGATGATCCGGTGATGTTCTTCGAGCCCAAGCGGCGCTACTGGGAGAAGGCCGAGGTGGACGTCACGGCGACTCCCGACCCGCTCTGGCAGGCCCGGATCGTCCGGCCCGGCACCGACCTGACGCTGATCGCGTATGGCCCGATGGTGCGCACCTGCCTCGAGGCGGCTGCCGCGGCAGCCGGTGAAGGCCATCAGCTGGAGGTCGTCGACCTGCGTTCGCTGTCGCCACTCGACTTCGAGACCGTCTTCGCCTCGGTACGCCGTACCGGCCGCGCCGTGGTCGTGCACGAGGCCCCGTCTTTCGTGGGGCTCGGCTCAGAGATCGCCGCGCGGCTCAGCGAGGAGCTCTACTACGAGATGGAGGCGCCCGTGCTGCGGGTCACCGGGTTCGACACGCCATACCCGCCGTCTCGGGTCGAGGAGGACTATCTGCCCGACCTCGACCGGGTGCTGCACGGCGTCGACCGCTCGCTTGCCTACTGAGGAAGGGACGCACTCGATGGCACGCATCGCGCAGTTCAAGCTGCCCGACCTTGGCGAGGGCCTCACCGAGGGGGAGATCCTGCGGTGGATGGTCCAGCCCGGCGACACCGTCACGCTCAACCAGCCGATCGTCGAGGTCGAGACGGCCAAGGCCGCGGTCGAGGTGCCCTCGCCCTTCGCCGGGGTCGTCATCGAGTTGCACCGCCGGGCCGGCGAGGTCGTCGATGTCGGCGCGGTCATCATCAGCTTCGACACCGACCCGTCGGCCGGCCCCCTGCCGGGCTTGGCGGCGGAGCTGGTGCCGGCACCGGTCGCGGGCGCCCTCATCGGGGAGGTCGGTCCGACCGGCCGCACCGCCACGCTCGTCGGCTACGGTCCCAGGGACGGCGCGCTCACTCGGCGGGCCCGCACCGCCGCAGCACCTGTGGTGACCGGCGAACCCGCCCCGCCACCGCCGGCCACCGCCGCCCGGGTCTCCGCCGCGGCCGTCGGCCAGGCCGCGGCCCAGGTGTTCGCAGCCCAGCAGCCCGCTGCCAGCAGTCCGGTCAGGGCCAAGCCCCCGGTCCGCAAGCTGGCGAGGGAGCGCGGCATCGACCTTGGCGCGGTCGTCGGCACCGGGCCCGGCGGCAGCATCTCGCGCGCGGACGTCGAGGGCGCGAGCACGGCCGGGGACCAGCTCGCCGCTGCCCCGGCGTACGACCCGGCAACGCGCGAGCGGCGGATCCCGGTCAAGGGCGTGCGCAAGGTGATGGCGCAGGCGATGGTCGACAGCGCGTTCAGCGCGCCGCACGTCACCGAGTTCATCACCCTGGACATGACGCCGTCGATGGAGCTGCTGGCCAGGCTTCGCGAGCTGCCGGAGCTCGAAGGAGTCAAGGTGACCCCGCTGCTGCTGGTCGCCAAGGCGCTGCTCCTGGCGGTCCGGCGCAACCCGGACATCAACAGCACGTTCACGGGCGACGAGATCGTCGTGAAGGGCTACGTCAACCTCGGCATCGCCGCCGCGACGCCGCGCGGGCTGCTCGTGCCGAACATCAAAGACGCCGACCGGATGACGCTGGCCGAGCTGGCGGTGGCGCTGCAGGAGCTCGTCGCGACGGCCCGCGACGGCCGGACGGCGCCCGCCGACATGGCCCGCGGCACGATCACCATCACCAACGTGGGCGGGTTCGGCGTCGACACCGGCACGCCGATCCTCAACCCCGGTGAGAGCGCGATCCTGTGCTTCGGTGCGGTCCGGCCGACGCCGTGGGTCGTCGACGGCCAGGTCGTCGTGCGGCAGGTCACCCAGCTCGCGCTGTCGTTCGACCACCGCAACGTGGACGGCCAGCTCGGCTCGCAGTTCCTCGCCGACATCGCCCGGGTGCTGGCCGACCCGACGACGGCGTTGGCCTGGAGTTGAGTGCGATGAGCCTGATCTGAGGGTAGGGAGAGGGGCGTGACCGAACAGCAGGACCGCGCCCAGCGGGCCCGTGACCTCGTCCGCACCCGGCGCGGCGACTACCGGGCGCCGGAGACCGGCCGCCATCATCACCTCGGTACGGCGCCAGTCCGCCAGCCGCTGCTCGAGCACGGCGGTTCGAGCTACGTCGAGACAGCCGCGGTGCAGCTGGCCGAGCGCACCGTCGGTCAGCTCCAGGAGCTACGGACCCGTCATCTCGGCGCGATGCAACAGGCCGCGGCAGCCCTTGAGTTCGAGCTCGCCGGACGTGAGCGGGACGCCGTCGCGGCGATCGACGCCGAGCTGGTCCGGCGGACCGTGCCCTAGCCTGCGGCGGGCCAAGCCCACGATGACCGGAGGCGACAGATGAACGGCGCACAGGCCCTGCTCCGGACGCTCGTCGACGCCGGCGTCGACGTCTGCTTCGCCAACCCCGGGACGAGCGAGATGCACTTCGTCGCAGCCCTGGACGAGGTGCCGGAGATGCGGGCCATCCTGACGTTGTTCGAGGGCGTCGCGACCGGGGCGGCCGACGGCTACGGGCGGATGGCCGGCCGGCCCGCAGCCACCCTGCTGCACCTGGGACCGGGTCTTGCCAACGGCATCGCCAACCTGCACAACGCCCGCCGCGCGAGGACGCCGATCGTCAACATCGTGGGCGACCACGCGACCTCACACAAGCGCCTCGACGCCCCCCTCGAGTCCGACCTCGACGCCCTCGCCGGCGCCGTGTCGGGGTGGTTCCGGCGGTCCCTGGCGACCGGCGACCTGGCCGCAGACGCCGCCGATGCCATCGCTGCGGCCGGCGCGCCGCCCGGCTGCGTCGCGACGCTTGCGCTGCCCGCCGACGTCTCGTGGGGCGAGGGTGGCCGGCCTGCACCGACGGTCCGTCGACGGCAACCGGCCCGGGTCGGCCCGTCCACGGTGCAGGAGATCGCCGACGTCGTAGGACGCGGCGAACCAACCGTCCTGCTGCTCGGCGGCGACGCGCTCACCGACCAGGGGCTGCTGGCCGCGTCCCGGGTGGCGGCGCAGACCGGCGCGCGGCTGCTCTGCGAGACCTTCCCGGCCCGGCTCCCACGTGGCGCCGGGCTGCCGACAGTCCGGCAACTCCCCTATCCGCCGGAGGCGGCACTCGCCGAGCTGGCCGGCACCAGCCACCTGGTGCTGGCCGGCGCCCGAGCACCAGTCGCGTTCTTCGCCTACCCCGGACTGCCCGGCGTGTTCGCGCCCGAGGACTGCCAGACCCACCTGCTTGCCGAACCGGGCGAGGACGCAACCTCGGCGCTGCGCGACCTGGCCGAGGCTGTCGCGCCGGACGCCACGGCCGTTGTCGCCGCGCCGTCCCGACCGGCCCTGCCGCACGGGCGGCTCACCCCCGCGGCGCTGGCCGACGTCCTGGGCGCGCTCCTGCCGGAGCGGGCCATCGTGGTGGACGAGGCGCTCACCTCCGGCGGCCACCTCGCGACCGCGACCGCGGGCGCGCCGCGGCACGACTGGCTGACCCTGACCGGCGGCGCCATCGGGCAGGGCCTGCCGTCAGCAGCCGGCGCGGCGGTGGCCTGCCCGGACCGGCCGGTCATCGGCGTCCAGGCCGACGGCAGCGCGATGTACACGATCGCCTCGCTGTGGACCTACGCCCGCGAGCAGCTCGACATCACCACGATCATCTGCAACAACGGCGCCTACGCCATCCTCGACGGGGAGCTGGAGCGCGTCGGCGCCGCCCGCGGCGGACAGCGGGCCCGTCAGCTGCTCGACCTGCGCCGGCCCGACCTCGACTTCGTCGCGCTGGCGACCGGCATGGGGGTGCCCGCCAGTCGGGCCGAGACCGCCGAGCAGCTGGCCGAGCAACTGCAGCGCGCGCTTGCCGAACCAGGTCCGCACCTGATCGACGCCATCCTGCGCCGCGCTGCGTGGCCCACGCAAGGTTGAGCACCGAGACGATCTTTGCGCAGGTACCCGATCTTCCGTGGATCACCGGTCGGCGGGCGCGGCGCCACTCCCCCGTCCTACGACGAGCTGCAAACTGACATTGCAGGGCAAGAAGGGCCACCACCATGGGCGAAGTGACGCCCGCCGCGGCCTCGGGCCCACTTTCCCCACCCATCACCCACGTTGCCCGGTGCCGCCCTCCAGCTCGCGCAGCTCGGCGGCGGTGCGCGCCACCGCCGCCTGCGCCCGCTCAACGTCGCCGGGTTCGAGCCGGCTCGGGTCGAGAAACACCTGGCTGATGTCAGGCGTGCGCCGCCGCATCTCGTCCGCCAGCTCGGTGCAGACCTGCTCCAGCTCGCGGGCGAGCAGATCGCCGTCGAACTCCACCCGCGCCGCGACCAGGATCGCGGCCGGCCCGAGCTGCATGGTGAGCAGTTCCTTGACGGCCACCACCTGCTCGCTCGACACCAGCACGTCGTACGCCGACAGCCGCACCTTGGGGTCGGCGGACTCGCCGATCAGCAACTCCTTGGTGTCGCGACCCAGGACGAAGGCGACGTAGGCCAGCAGGCCGGCGATCACCAGGGAGGCGAGGCCGTCCCACAGCTTGTTGCGGGTCAGCTGGTGCAGGACGGTGCCGACCAGGGCGACCCCGACGCCGAGAACCGCGACGGTGTCCTCGCTGGCCACCGTCTTGACGGTGGGATCAGGGCTGCTGCGGACGAAGTCGAGGGCCGTCCGGTTGGCCTGGGCCGCTGCCCGTCGAACCTGTGTGAGGGCCTTGGCCAGCGAGCCGGACTCAAGGAC
>JAYTOZ010000198.1:0-1624 GCA_043747515.1 Frankiales bacterium
CCGGCATGCAGCGACAGCTCGTCCGGCCGGACTCTGATGGTGCTCACGCGGACAGACGGTGCCAGAAATCGCCGGGACGTGACGACGGCTGTCCACAGGTCCCGGTCCGGCGGCGGCGGCGGCGACCTCGATAGGCTCCACCGGCCGCCTGCCGAGGGAGCTCCGTGCGCAAGGTCCTGATCGCCAACCGCGGCGAAATCGCCGTCCGGGTCGCCCGTGCCTGCAAGGACGCCGGCCTGCTGTCGGTTGCCGTCTATGCCGAACCCGACCTCGACGCCCTGCACGTCCGCGTCGCCGACGAGGCGTTCGCGCTCGGCGGCACCACGCCCGGCGAGTCCTATCTGCGCATCGACAAGGTGCTTCAGGCGGTCAAGGATTCCGGCGCCGACGCGGTCCACCCGGGCTACGGCTTCCTGTCCGAGAACGCCGAGTTCGCGCAGGCCGTCATCGACGCCGGCGTCACCTGGATCGGCCCCTCCCCCGACGCCATCGCGGCGCTCGGCGACAAGACCACCGCCCGGCGCATCGCGCTCAAGATCGGCGCGCCACTCGTACCCGGCACTCCCGACCCGGTCAAGGACGTCGGCGAAGTTCTCGCCTTCGCCGAGCAGTACGGCGTACCGGTCGCGATCAAGGCGGCCTTCGGCGGTGGCGGCCGGGGGCTCAAGATCGCCCGCACGATGGAAGAGATCCCGGAGCTGTACGAGTCGGCGGTCCGCGAGGCCGTCGCGGCGTTCGGGCGGGGCGAGTGCTTCGTGGAGCGTTACCTCGACAAGCCGCGGCACGTCGAGACCCAGGTGCTCGCCGACAGCCACGGCAACGTGGTCGTCGTCTCGACCCGCGACTGCTCGCTGCAGCGCCGCTACCAGAAGGTGGTGGAGGAGGCGCCCGCGCCGTTCCTGACCGCCGAGCAGACCGCGCAGCTCTACGACGCCAGCAAGAAGATCATCACCGAGGCCGGCTACGTCGGCGCCGGCACCTGCGAGTTCCTCGTCGCGCAGGACGGTTTGATCAGCTTCCTGGAGGTCAACACCCGCCTGCAGGTGGAGCACCCGGTCTCCGAGGAGGTCACCGGCGTCGACCTGGTTCGCGAGCAGTTCCGGATCGCCGACGGCCTCGCGCTGGGCTTCACCGACCCCGAGCCGCGCGGCCACTCCTTCGAGTTCCGGATCAACGGCGAGGACCCCGGCCGCGGGTTCCTGCCAGCCCCCGGCACGGTCACCCGCTTCCTACCCCCGCTCGGTCCCGGCGTACGCGTCGACACCGGCGTCGAGTCCGGCTCGGTCATCGGCGGCGCCTTCGACTCGCTGCTCGCCAAGCTGATCGTCACCGGCGCGACCCGCGAGCAGGCGCTCGAACGCTCCAGGCGGGCGCTCGACGAGCTCGAGGTGGACGGGATGGCCACGCTCATCCCGTTCCACCGCAAGGTGGTCCGCGACCCGGCCTTCACCAGCGATCCGTTCACGGTCCACAACCGGTGGATCGAGACCGAGTTCGACAACGACCTCCCGCCGTACGCCGGGACATGCGGCACCGCCGATGAGCCCGAGCCGCGCGAGGTCGTGGTCGTCGAGGTCGGCGGCAAGCGGCTGACAGTCTCGCTGCCGGCGGGGCTCGGTGGCAG
>JAYTOZ010000199.1:0-2771 GCA_043747515.1 Frankiales bacterium
AGGCTCACGCCGCGACCGGTTCGCGCACCTGCTCCGGCGCGTCGTACGACGGGGTGGCGGCCTTGCCGGGCAACCAGATGCCGACGACGAGCGAGCCGAGCAACGCAACCAGCGCCGAACCCAGCGCGGTGACGTGCATCCCGTCGATGAACGCGCCCCGACCGGCGAGCAGCAGCTGCTCGCGGGCCGCTGCCGGGAGCCGCTCGGCGACGAGCTGCAGTCCGCCGATCGACTCCGCGGCGGCGTCGCGGGCGCCGGCCGGCAGGCCGCCCAATGCACCCTGGATGTGCGAACGGTAGGACGCCGACAGCACCGAGCCGAGGACCGCGACCCCCAGGGCGCCACCGACCTGACGGACTGTGTTGTTGACCGACGAGCCGGACCCGGCCCGCTCCCTCGGCAATGTCGACATGATCGACTCGGTGGCCGGGGCCATCACGTTGGCCATCCCGGTCCCCTGCAGCAGCAGGAGCAGCTCGACCCACCAGATGTTGGTGCCGGCGTCGACGAACAGGTATCCGGCGAAGCTCACCGCGACGAGCAGCAGCCCGATGGAGCAGACCAGCTTGGCGCCGAATCGCTGCACCAGCTTGGCGCTGCGGGGCGCGAAGAACATGATCGACAACGCGACCGGGAGCAGCCGGATGCCCGCCTGCAGGGCGGTGTAACCACGGGCGTACTGCAGGTAGAACGACAGGAAGAACGTCGCACCGAACAGCGCGAAGAATGCCAGCGAGGTGGCTGCCGAGGCTGCCGAGAAAGCCGGGTTCTTGAACAGCGTGACGTCGAGCGCCGGGTGGCTGCTGCGCCGCTCGACGACGACGAAGACCGCCAGCAGGACCACGCCGCCGACGAGCGGCACGAGCACCTGCGGGGTCCCCCACTGAGTGGTCTGGCCGCCCTTGATGATGCCGTAGACGAGCCCGACGAGCCCGACGACCGACAGCACCACGCCGACCGGGTCGAGCCGCAGTGGGTTGGGGTCCTTGGACTCCGGCACGAGCCACAGGATGCTGGCGATGCCGATGAGCACGACCGGCACGTTGACGAGAAAGACCGAGCCCCACCAGAAGTGCGCGAGCAGCGCCCCGCCGGTGATGGGTCCGAGCGCGATCGCGATGCCGGTCGCGCCAGCCCAGATGGCGATTGCCCGGCCGCGCTCGGCCGGCTCGAAGACGTTACTGATGATCGACAGGGTGCTGGGCAGCACGGCCGCGCCACCGATGCCCATCAGGGCCCGGCCGGCGATCAGCCAGCCCGGTGAGGGGGAGAATGCCGAGAGCGCGGACGCCACCCCGAAGATCGCCAGCCCGAGGACCAGGAACCGCTTGCGTCCAAACCGGTCGCCGAGCACGCCGTAGGTGAACAGCAGGCCGGCGAAGACCAGCGAATAGGAGTTGACGGCCCATTCGAGTTGACTCTGGGTGGCGTGCAGATCCTGCTGGATCGTCTTGAGCGCGACGTTGAGGATCGTGTTGTCGAGCACGACGACGAGCATGCTCAGCACCATGGTGCCGAGAATCCACCACCGCCTGTCGTGGACCGAGCGCTGACCCATGTGTGTTGCCTTTCTCGCCGCCGAACGTGCCTTTTCAAGCACGCTACGGGGCGATGGTTGCGAGACGCAACCGTTCCACTGCCTGCGGTCGGTGACCTTTCCCACACCGCACCGGCGAGCAAGCAGTGTCAGGCTTGCAACCGTCCGGGGACACCTGCCCCGAGACCGCCCAGGAGGTCCCCGTGTCCGACACCATCTCGACCCTGTACGGCGGGGTCACCACCCGCCGGGTCACCATCCGTGACCTGCTGCTGGCCAAGGAGCGCGGCGAGCGCTGGGCGATGCTCACGTCGTACGACATGCTCTCGGCGCAGGTCTTCGAGGCGGCCGGGATCCCGGTGCTGCTGGTCGGGGACTCGGCCGGCAACAACGTGCTCGGCTACGACACGACCATCCCGGTCACGGTCGAGGATCTGCTGCCGATGGTGCGGGCCGTTGCTCGCTCGACCGCCCGGCCGCTGGTCGTCGCGGACCTGCCGTTCGGCTCCTACCAGGAGTCGCCGGCGCAGGCGCTGCGGACAGCGGTCCGCTTCCTGCAGACCGGCGCGCAGGCCGTCAAGCTCGAGGGCGGCGCCCGGGTGCTGCCGCAGGTCTCGCTGCTGGTTGGGTCAGGCGTCCCGGTGATGGGCCACCTCGGGCTCACCCCGCAGAGCGTCAACACCCTCGGTGGCTACCGCGTCCAGGGCCGCGGCGAAGCCGGCGACCAGCTCGTCGCCGACGCCATCGCGCTGCAGGACGCCGGCGCCTTCTCGGTGGTCCTCGAGGTCGTCCCGACCGACCTGGCCGAGCGGGTGACCAAGGAGCTGACGATCCCCACCATCGGGATCGGCGCCGGCGCTGCCTGCGACGCGCAGGTGCTGGTCTGGACCGACATGGCCGGGCTCACCGCCGGGCCAGGGCCGAAGTTCCTCAAGCGCTACGCCGACCTGCGTGGCGTACTCACCGCCGCTGCCAAGGCCTACGCCGACGACGTACGCGAGGGCCGCTACCCGGCCGACGAGCACGGCTACAGCTGACCCGCCAGCGACGTCAAAACCAGCTCGCGGGCAGCTCGACGACCTGGTTGGGCTGGGCTGATCGGGCCGGCTCAGGCCGGCCGGCAGACCCGGACATCGCACAGGCCAGGTGCCCGCCGGGCCTGCGCCAGGACGTGCGAGAGGGTCTCGGTGGTCAGGTCGACCCGCACGATGACGTCGTACGCACCGGTCGTGAC
>JAYTOZ010000200.1:0-2482 GCA_043747515.1 Frankiales bacterium
ATGCGGCACCGCCGATGAGCCCGAGCCGCGCGAGGTCGTGGTCGTCGAGGTCGGCGGCAAGCGGCTGACAGTCTCGCTGCCGGCGGGGCTCGGTGGCAGCACCGGGCCAGCCAAGAAAGCCACGCCGAAACGGGCCGCCGCCAAAAAGACCGGTGCGGCGGTGTCCGGCGACGCCCTCACCTCGCCGATGCAGGGCACCATCGTCAAGGTGGCGGTGGAGGACGGCGCGACCGTCGCGGTGGGCGAGCTCATCGTCGTGCTCGAGGCGATGAAGATGGAGCAGCCGCTCAACGCCCACAAGGCCGGCACCGTCACCGGGCTGTCAGTCACGATCGGCGAGGTCGTGACCAGCGGCGCCGCCATCTGCGAGATCACGGACTGACCTCGCGGCCAACCAATCGAGGTCGCCGTGGCCGAATGGCCCGACAGTGGGCCGGGCCCCCTCGCCAGGCGGTGTCGGTGGGGGCGCCCAGCCAGGCGGCGCGGGTGGGCCGGACGCGGCGGCGGCGGGCGGCCGCGCGAAACCGGATCAGGCCTCGTGGAGCATCAGCTGGCGGGCCGCCTCGGTGATCGAGCCGCCGAGCGAGGGGTAGATGGAGAAGGTGTGGGCCAACTGGTCCACGGTGAGCCCGTGCTGGACGGCCATCGACACCGGCAGGATCAGTTCGGACGCCCGCGGCGCTACGACGACGCCGCCCAGCACGGTGCCCGAGCCGGGCCGGCAGAACAGCTTGACGAAGCCGTCGGTGAGCCCCTGCATCTTGGCCCGCGCGTTCGTGGCCAACGGGAGTCGTACCGATTGCGCCTGCACGGTGCCCGCGTCAACCTGCTGCTGGCTCACCCCGACCGAGGCGACCTCGGGGTCGGTGAAGACGTTGGCTGCGACGGTGCCGAGCCGCAGCGGGGCGACCGCCTCCCCGAGGGCATGCCACATCGCGATCCGGCCCTGCATCGCGGCCACCGAGGCGAGCATCAGCACCCCGGTGCAGTCGCCGGCCGCGTAGATCCCCGGCGCGGTCGTCCGCGACACCCGGTCGACTCTGACGAACCCAGCGGCATCGAGCTCGACGCCAGCCGCTTCGAGGCCCAGATCGCCCGTGTTGGGCACCGAACCCACTGTCATGAGGCAGTGCGAGGCGGCCACCGTCGACCCGTCGGTCAGCCGTACAAGGACGCCGTCGCCGACCCGGGCGACGCCGGCGGCGCGGCCGCGCAGGACGCGCATGCCCCGGCGTACGAAGACCTGCTGGAGCTGCTCGGCGGCGTCGGGGTCCTCCGTCGGGAGCACCCGGTCGCGGGAGGAGACGAGCGTGACCTGGCACCCCATCGCGAGGTAGGCGCTGGCGAACTCCGCCCCGGTGACCCCGGAACCCACGACCACCAGGTGTTCTGGCAGGGCCGGCAGGTCGTAGAGCTGGCGCCAGTCCAAGATCCGCTCGCCATCGGGCTCGGCGCCCGGGACGACCCGCGGATGCGCGCCGGTCGCGAGCAGCAGCACGTCGGTGGCAAGCACCTGCGTCCCGGTCTCGAGCTTGCCGCCGCCGAGCAACCGCGCCGACCCGCGCTCGATCTGCACGCCCTCCCGGACGAGGCGCGCGGTGATGTCCCCCGACTGGGCCAGCGCAAGAGCCTTGACCCGGGCGTGCACCTCGGCGACCTGCACGGTCACACCGCCGACCGCGCGCACCCCGACGAGGTCGGCGTGCGACAGCGACGTCATCGCCTCCGAGGTCGCGATGAGGGTCTTGCTCGGGACGCAGTCGGCGAGCACGCACATCCCGCCGACGCCGTCCCGGTCGATCAGGGTGACCTCGGCGCCGAGCTGCACCGCCACCAGGGCCGCCTCGTAGCCGGCCGGTCCACCTCCGACGATCGCGATGCGGGTCACGCCCCCATCGTCCCATCCGGCCCCTGGCTAGGCTGCCCGACATGCTCTATGCCGCCTACGGCAGCAACCTGGACCCGGCGCAGATGCACGAGCGGTGTCCCCACTCGCCGATCGCGAGCACCGGCTGGCTGGAGAGTTGGCGGTTGACCTTCGGCGGCGAGGACCTCGGTTGGGAGGGCTCGCTGGCCACCCTCGTCGAGGCGCCCGGGGAGCATGTCTTCGTGGCGCTGTACGACGTGACCGACGCCGACGCCCGCAGCCTGGACGTCTGGGAGGGGGCCGACAACGGCCTCTACCGCAAGCTGAAGGTGCGGGTGCAGGCCCTCGACGCCGAACGCCTGTCGTGGGTCTATGTCCTGGACGGCTACGAGGGCGGGCTGCCGTCGGCGCGCTACCTCGGCGTGCTCGCCGACGCAGCCGAGGCGGCCGGCGCACCCGACGACTACGTCCGTGAGCTGCGCACCCGCCCCTGCCGGTCCTCCGGCACGTAGGGCTCGGGTGGGTCAAGACACGCCTCGGCGCGCCCGGCCCGCCGCTCGGACACCACGACCGCGACTGCCAGGACGGTGATCGCCCCGCCGACCAGGGTCGTCC
>JAYTOZ010000201.1:0-18858 GCA_043747515.1 Frankiales bacterium
GAGTTGGTCGCAACCGTCAGGCCGGGTACGTCGAGCAGGTGATGCGCCAGCACCCAGGTGGTGGTGCCGGCGCCGAGGGCCACCGCCTGGCCTGGCTCGACGAGTCGCGCGGCTGCTTCGGCCACGGCGTGCTTCTCGGCCAGCTCGCGCACCGACTTCGCCTCGAAGCCGGGTTCGTCGCTGGAGCGCGACGGCAGCACCGTCGCCCCACCGTGCACCTTCTGCAGCAGGCCCTCCTGACCAAGTCGTTCGAGGTCTCGGCGCACCGTCATGTCCGAGACGCCGAGCAGCGCGGTGAGCTCCGACACGCGGACCCCGCCGACCCGGCGTACCTCGTCCAGGATCCGTTGCCTGCGCTGCGCGGCGAGCACGTCAGCTCACCCGCACCACGGCGACATCGCCTGCGGCGACCACGGTGCCGGCGACGGTGACCTCGATCTTGCTGTGGTTGATGACGAAGAGCCGGTCCCCGCGGCGGACGACCTCGACGCCGGGCTGCGGTGGCGCGGCCGGGGTGACGCCGGCCTCGACCGCGATACCGGCGATGACCTCGTCGAGGGTGGCAGCGTCGGGTGTGGTCGCGAGATACCAGGCGGTGCCCTGGCCGTAGGAGTGGCGGGTGAGCGCCGGCGAGCCGGCCACCGGCCCGTCCACGCAGGTCTGCACCGCATCGGCGCCCTCGAGCGACACCAGCTCGGTCCAGATTGTGGCCGTCCCGCCGCCGGAGAGCGACACCTGTTGCCCTGCTGCCAACGGGAAGAACTCCTCGACCCGGACGCCCAGCACCTCGCAGAGCGCACCTGGGTAGCCGCCGAGCCGCACGTGGTCATGCTCGTCGACGATGCCGCTGAAGTACTGCACCAGGAGCGAGCCGCCACCCCGGACGTGCTCGGTGATCGCCTTCGCGCAGGCGTCGGTGAGCAGGTAGAGGCTCGGCGCCAGGAGCAGGTCGTAGCCGGTCAGATCGTCTCGTGGATGCACGAAGTCGACCGTGATGCCGGCCCGCCAGAGCGCGTCGTAGATGCGGCGTACGGCGTCGAGATAGCGGACGTCGGCCGACGGGTGGCTGTCGAGCTCGACCGCCCACCACGCCTCGTAGTCCCACAGGACCGCCACCGAGGCGACGACCCGGCTGCCCTTCACCTCCGCCAAGCCCTGCAATGCTCCGCCGAGGGCTCGCACCTCACGCCACACCTTCGACCCGGTGCCGGCGTGCGGCACCATTGCCGAGTGGTATTTCTCGGCGCCGGCACGCGACGCCCGCCACTGGAAGAACATGATCCCGTCGGCGCCCCGGGCGAGGTGGGACAGGGCGTGGCGCCGCAACTCGCCCGGCGTCTTGGCCAGGTTGCGCGGCTGCCAGTTGACCGCACTCGTCGAGCTCTCCATCAGCAGCCACGGCCGGCCGCGGGCGAAGCCGCGGGTGAGGTCCGCCGACAGGGCCAGCTCCATCTCGGGGGCTGGGTCCTCACCGATCAGGTAGTGGTCGTTGGACACCAGATCGACCTCGCTCCCCCAAGCCAGGTAGTCCACCGGCTTGAACCGTGAGGCCATGAAGTTGGTCGTCACCGGCAGGTCGCTGACCTCGCGGACGGCGTCCCGCTCGGCGCGGTAGAGCTCGAGCAGGGCATCGGAACCGAAGCGGTACCAGTCGAGCTGCTGGGTCGGATTGCGCCAGGTCGGAGAAACCCGTGGCGGCAGCACCTGCTGCCACCCGCTGTAGTGCTGACTCCAGAAGGCAGTGCCCCAGGCGGCGTTGAGGGCATCCAGCCCGGCGTACCGCAGCTGCAGCCAGCCTCGAAAGGCGGCTGCACTCGCCTCGCAGAAGCACTGCGCGACGTGGCAGCCGTACTCGTTGTTGATGTGCCACATGCGCACCGCCGGATGCCGGCCGTAGCGCTCGGCCATCATCCGGGCCAGGCCGGTCGCAGCCGTTCGGTAGGCAGCTGAGCTCGGGCAGTAGGCCTGCCGGCTCCCCCACCACAGCTGGGTGCCATCCGCCGTCACCGGCAGGCTCGCCGGGTTTGCCAGCGAGAACCACGGTGGCGGCGCCGCGGTCGCAGTGGCGAGGTCGACGGCGATCCCGCCCTCGTGCAGTAGGTCGAGAACGCGATCCAGCCAACCGAAGTCATAGACGCCCTCGGACGGTTCGAGCAACGCCCAGCTGAAGATGCCGAGGCTCACCAGGTTGACGCCGGCCTCTCGCATGAGGGCGACGTCGGCAGGCCAGACCGTCTCGGGCCACTGCTCGGGGTTGTAGTCGGCACCGAAGAGCAGGCCATCGACATCGGGCCAGGGCGGTCGGGCCACTGCACTCCTCCCGGGTCGACGACGTGGGCCGAAGGGTGGACCCGAGCAACCGGTCAAGTCAACAACAACTAACAGCCAAGTCGGAGCGGGCAAGGCTCGATGGGCTGTTGCGGCAGGTGCATCATCTCGCGTCACACCGTCCGTAAGGGAGCCTCGTGAGGCTGAGTCTGAACCGCAATCTGCGAAGGCTTGACAGCGGGGCGGTCAGCCGGTGTGATGCGGATCACTCTGGTCGAAGCTGTTGTTTTCTGTCAGAGACTGTCAGTCCCCGGTCATCCTCAGGAGGCGTCCATGTCCCGCACCCCGTCCGAGCGCCAGCCGCTCACCGGCCTGCCGCAGGCCGCACTCGACCGTCGCCAGCTCCTGCAGGGCGCGCTACTCGGCGCCGCCGGGCTACCGCTGCTCGCCGCCTGCGGCGACAGCAAGAAGAGCGGCTCGGGCAGCAAGGTGACGTCCGACAGCAAGCCGACCGGGACCGTCGGCTTCGGGTCGAACGGCTCCGACGACGTGCCGAAGGCGGCGTACGCCGCGATGACGGCAGCCTTCACGGCCAAGACCGGTGCCAAGGTGGCCACGAACACGGTCGCGCACAACGACTTCCAGACCCAGATCAACAACTACCTGCAGGGCAAGCCGGACGATGTCTTCACCTGGTTCAGCGGCAACCGGATGCGCTTTTTCGCCAAACAGGGTCTGGTCGGGGACATCTCTGACGTGTGGAGCGGCATCAATATGAGTGACTCGTTCAAGGCGGCCTCCACCTCCGATGACGGCAAGCAGTACTTCGTGCCTATCTACAACTATCCGTGGGCGGTCTTCTATCGCAAGAGCGTCTTCGCCGCAAAGGGTTACACCGTCCCGAAGACCCTCGACGAATTCAAGACGCTGGGCGCCCAGATGAAAAAGGACGGTATGGCGCCGATCGGCTTCGCCGATAAGGACGGCTGGCCGGCTATGGGCACCTTCGACATCTTGAACATGCGGACCAATGGCTATGAGTTCCACATCAACCTGATGGCCGGCAAGGAGTCTTGGGAGGACAAGAAGGTCAAGGACGTCTTCAACACATGGCGGGAGATCCTGCCGCTGCACGAAGAAAATGCGCTCGGCCGCACCTGGCAGGAAGCCGCCCAGAACCTTGGCGACAAGAAGAGCGGCACCTACCTGCTCGGCTCGTTCGTCGGCCAGCAGTTCAAGGGTGCGGTCTACGACGACCTGGACTTCTTCCCGTTCCCGGAGATCAACCCCGAGCACGGGACCGACTCGATCGACGCGCCCATCGACGGCCTGATGATGGCCAAGCGGCCCAAGAACGAGGCGGCCGCCAAGGCGCTGCTCGCCTACGCCGCCACCGGTGCCGCCCAGGACATCTACCTCAAGACCGACACCAACGACGTGGCCGCGGCCAAGGACGCTTCGACGACCAACTACAACCCGCTGCAGAAAAAGGCAGCGGCGCTGATCGCCGGTACCAAGAACATCGCGCAGTTCCTGGACCGCGACACCCGACCGGATTTCGCCACCCCGGTGGTGATCCCGGCGATCCAGGCGTTCCTGAAAAACCCGAAGGACGTGGACGGCGTGACGAAGTCGCTGCAGCAGCAGGCCAAAACAATCTTCGTCGACTAGGAGCAGACCATGAGCGTCGCAGCTTCGATCCGGGCGGTCCCGCGGGTGGGCGCTCCGGTCACGGCAACGCGTCGTCGGCGGGGTGGCTCCCGGCGCTTCTCCCGCAAGGACCGCAACATCCTGCTCGTGATGGCCGGCATCCCGACGCTGATCCACGTCAGTCTGGTCTGGCTGCCGTCGTTGCTGTCGGTGTTGCTGTCCTTCACCCGCTGGAACGGCATCGGCGGCCTCGGCACCATCAAGCCGGTCGGGCTCGACAACTACCACCAGATCACGACGATCTATCCGCCCTTCTGGCCGGCCGTGCAGCACAATCTCATCTGGCTCGGGGTGTTCATGTTTCTCGCCACCCCGATGGGCCTGCTGCTCGCGATCCTGCTCGACAAGGAGATCCGAGGATCGCGCTTCTACCAGAGCGCGATCTACCTCCCCGTCGTCCTGTCGCTCGCGCTGGTGGGCTTCATCTGGCAACTCATCTACAGCAACGACCAGGGCCTCATCAACAACCTGTTCGGCAGCCACGTCGACTGGTTCGGCGACCAGAAGGTCAACCTCTGGGCGGTCCTCGTGGCCGCGTCCTGGCGCCATGTCGGTTACATCATGGTGCTGTACCTGGCCGGCCTGAAAGGCGTCGACCCGACGCTGCGCGAGGCCGCGGTCATGGACGGTGCCAGCGAGGTGCAGACCTTCCGCAGCGTCATCTTCCCGTCGCTGCGTCCCGTCAATGTTGTCGTGCTCGTCGTGACGGTCATCGAATCACTGCGCGCGTTCGACCTCGTCTACATCGTCAACCGTGGAAGCAATGGCCTGGAGTTGCTCTCGGTACTGGTCACCAACAACATCATCGGCGAGGCGAGCCGGATCGGCTTCGGCTCGGCCCTCGCCGTGATCCTGCTGTTGATCTCGCTCAGTTTCATCATCGTCTACCTGCTCCAGACCTTCCGGAAGGAGGCCACCGGGTGAGTACCGTGGCGTCGCACGGCCTTCCCCTGACCCGCAGCGCAGCAACGACGGCGGTGATCCGCCGCCGGCGCCGCGGCCCGCGTCCCGCCCGGATCGTGCTGCACACCTTCTTGATGTTGACCTGCCTGGTCTGGCTGCTCCCGCTGCTCTGGGCGGCCTACACGTCCCTGCGCCCCTATGAGGAGACGGCCCGCAACGGGTATGTCTCAGTTGCCAAGACGTTGACCCTCGACAACTACCGTCACGCGCTCTCGCGCGGCGACCTGCTGCACCATTTCCTGAACACAATGATCATCGTGGTGCCCGCGCTCGTGATCACGCTGTTCCTGGCGTCGATGGTCGCCTTCGTCGTCGCCCGCTTCAGCTTCAAGGGCAATCTCGCGCTGCTGATGCTGTTCACGGCGGGCAACCTGCTACCGGCGCAGGTGATCATCACCCCGCTCTACCGGATCTACAAGAGCGTCCCGCTGCCGCTCGTAATGAGCGACTCCGGCACACTGTTCGACAGTTTCTGGGGGATCATCCTCATCCACATCGCCTTCCAGACCGGCTTCTGCACGTTCGTGCTGAGCAACTACATGAAAACGCTCCCGCAGGAGCTCACCGAGGCCGCGCGCGTCGACGGGGCATCAGCCTGGCGGCAGTACTGGCAGATCACGATGCCGCTCTGCCGGGCTCCACTCGCCGCGCTCGCCACCCTTGAGTTCACCTGGATCTACAACGACTTCTTCTGGGCGCTGGTGCTCATGGTCACCGGTAGCAAGCGACCGATCACGTCGTCGCTGAACAATCTCCAGGGCCAGTTCTTCACCGACAACAATCTGGTGGCGGCCGGCTCGCTGATGGTCGCCCTGCCCACGGTCGCCGTCTACTTCCTGCTCCAGAAGCAATTCATCGGCGGGCTCACCCTCGGTGCCACCAAGGGATGACCTCACCCGCCCGCCGGCTCGTCGACGCGGCGACCCACACCGACGTGCTGGTCCGGGCGCCCGGCCGCGCCAACCTCATCGGGGAGCACACCGACGCCGACGAGGGCTACGTCCTGCCGGTGGCGCTCGACCTGGCCACGGTGGTGTCCGGCCGACGGGCAGCCGACCGGCTCGTGCTGCGCTCGCTCGACCTCCCGGCCGACGGGGTCGTCGAGGTCGATCTGCGCACCGGGCAGGGACCGACCGTCGGATGGGGGCGTTACGTGACGGCCGTTGTCGGCGTCCTGCGCGACTCGGGCCTGGCCCTGCACGGCGTCGACGGGGTCGTCGCCAGCGACGTGCCACTCGGGGCGGGACTGTCGTCGTCGGCTGCGCTCGAGGTGGCGATCGCCCTCGCGCTGCTCGTCGAGCCGATCGCGCCGGCCCGGCTCGCCCGACTGTGCCAACGCGCCGAAAACGCCGGGGTCGGTGTGCAGAGCGGCATCATGGATCAATTCGCGAGCGCCGGGGCGCAGGCCGGTTCGGCGCTGTTCCTGGACTGCCGGAGTCTGCATACCGAGCAGGTGCCCGTGCCGGCCGACCTCCTGGTGCTCGTGGTCGACTCCGCGGTCAGCAGGAGCCTGACCTCCAGCGCCTACAACGAACGACGCCAGCAGTGTGCGCTGGCGGCCCGCGGGCTCGGTGTCCGCGTCCTGCGCGACGCGACCCTTGAGCTGCTGGACGACCGTTGGGGCTCCCTCGACGATGTGATCCGGCGCAGGGCACGGCACGTCGTGACGGAGAACGCCCGGGTGCTCACCGCGGTTCGGGCGCTGCGCGACGACGACCGGGCGACACTGCGGGCGACCTTCGCCGCCTCGCAGGACAGCCTTGCCCATGACTTCGAGGTCTCGGTCCCCGAGCTCGATCTGCTCGTCCAACTGGCCGGCGACACAGCCGGCGTCGTGGCGAGCCGGATGACCGGCGCCGGCTTCGGCGGATGCACCGTCTCACTGGTCGAGCGCAACCATGCCGAGGCGGCCCGCGACGCGCTGGTCGCGGCGTACGTCTGGGCTACCGGGCTGGCGGCCCGCTCCTGGCTGTGCACGCCCAGCGCGGGCGCCTCGGTGCTCGGGGCGGCATGACCGACGGCTTCGTTCATCTGCACGCGGCCGACACCAGCCTGCTGCTCGACGTACGCGGTCCTGGTCTACCCGAGATCCTGCACTGGGGGGCTGATCTCGGCGACGTCGATGCCGCTTCACTGGCGCGCGCGAGGGTGCCGGCGGTGGCCCGCTCCGCGCTTGACGTACCCGTGCCGCTGTCACTGTCGCCGGAGCGTTCGGTGGGCCATCGCGGCCGGCCCGGGGTCTCCGGAAGCCGTGCGGGACAGGACTTCTCGCCGTCATTCATGCTTACGGGGGTCGCGCATACGGGGCATCGGGTCGTTGTCACGGCGCACGACCCCGCTGCCGCGCTGACGCTGACGGTGGAGCTCGAACTCGCCGCCACCAGCGGGTTGCTGCTGCTGCGCCACACCCTGCGCAACGACGGCCCGATGCCCTACGCCGTCCAGGAGCTCGCCTGCGTGCTGCCGGTGCCCGCCCGGGCGGTCGAGCTGCTCGACCTGACCGGCCGGTGGCTGCGGGAACGGCAGCCGCAGCGGCATCCGTTCGTGGACGGGACCTTCCTGCGCGAGGGCAGGCGCGGCCGGACCGGGCACGACGCCACGTTGGTGCTGGCCGCCGGCACACCAGGGTTCGCCAACCGGTCCGGTGAGGTGTGGGCGGTGCACCTGGCCTGGAGCGGCGACACCTCGACGTGGGCCGAGCGGGGGCCGGCACTCGGCCCGCTGCTCGGCGCGGCCGAGTTGCTCGCCCCGGGCGAGATCGTGCTGACCCCGGGTGCGTCGTACACCGCGCCGACGGTCCACGCAGCGTGGTCCGGTCGCGGTCTGGACGGGATCGGTGACGCCTTCCACGACTGGCTCCGGGCCCGCCCGGAACATCCCAGCACCCCCCGGCCGGTGGTGCTGAACACCTGGGAGGCCGTCTACTTCGACCACGACCTGCCACGGTTGCTGGCCCTGGCCGACACCGCTGCGGCGGTCGGGGTGGAACGCTTCGTCCTGGACGACGGCTGGTTTCGCGGCCGGCGGGACGACACCGCGGGGCTCGGCGACTGGCACGTCGACGAACAGATCTGGCCGACCGGCCTCACCCCACTCGTGCGACGAGTCACCGGGCTCGGTATGAGCTTTGGCCTCTGGGTCGAGCCGGAGATGGTCAACCTCGACTCGGAGCTCTACCGCGAGCACCCCGACTGGGTCCTCGGCCTGCCCGGGCGACTCCCGTTGCCCTGGCGGCACCAGCAGGTCCTCGACCTGACCGTGCCGCAGGCCTGGCAGCTGATCCTGGACCGGCTCGATGCCTTACTGACCGCCGACGACATCAGCTTCCTCAAGTGGGACCACAACCGCGACCTGGTGGAGGCCGCGGACCTCAGCGGCCGGCCGGCAGTGCACGCCCAGACCCTCGCGGTGTACCGGCTGCTCGACGTGCTACGCGAACGCCATCCCGACGTCGAGATCGAGAGTTGCTCCTCCGGCGGGGCCCGGGTCGACCTCGGCATCCTGCAGCGCACCGACCGGGTCTGGGCGAGCGACACCAATGACGCGCTCGAGCGCCAGAGCATCCAACGCTGGACCTCACTGCTGCTGCCGCCCGAGCTCGTCGGCGCGCACGTCGGCCCGCCGCGCTCGCACACGACCGGGCGCACCGGCTCGCTCTCCTTCCGGGTGGCAACCGCATTGTTCGGCCATTTCGGCTTCGAGTGGGACCTCGCCTCGGCCGACGAGCAGGAGTTGGCCGGGGCCGCCGAGGCGGTCCGGGCCTACCGCCGGCTGCGGTGGTTGCTGCACAGCGGGCGGGTGGTCCACGCCGACGCATCCGACCCGTCGGCCAGTCTGCACGGCGTGGTCGCTGCCGACCGGACTGTCGCGGTCTTCTGCTACGCCCAGCTGACCGCCTCGGCGTACGAGGTGTCGGTTCCCGCTCTCCTGCCCGGACTTGACCCGGACCGCCGCTACCTGGTGCGACCGCTGGTGCTCGCTGGCGGGCACACCGGCGCCGGCCGGGTCGACCCGCCGTGGTGGACCGATGGCGAGGTGCGACTCAGCGGGCGAGCTCTCAGGCAGAGCGGCCTGCGCCTGCCGGTGCTGCACCCCGAACAGGCGGTGTTGTTCGAGCTCACCACTTGAGTGACGCCCAGTGCGGGCGCACACTGGCCCGGACCCTCGGAGGCGTCTCGTGGCCAAGCCCTTCAACTTCGCACCGGACTCCATGCCTGTGCTCTCCCGCGGTCGGCACCGCAGTCCGCGTCGCGGCGCCTGTTTCATGGAGATGGCGTCCTACCTCGCCGGGGAGCGCTGGAGCGACCATCCGCCGTGCACCCACCCGCTGCTCGCCGATCTCGCGCGACGCGTCAACGACCTGTCCTCCGACGCCGGGCGGCGCGCCCTCGCGCCGCTCATCCCGTCGGTGATCGGCCGACTCGGTGGTGGGCCCGAGGTCGATGCGCGCATCGCCTGGCGCATCGCGACGACGGCCCTGCCCGTCGTGTCAGCCGAACGGCAGCTGCTGCTGGCGATGGCGGTGCTGACCAGTGCCGAGCTGCTCGCCGAGCCCCGGCTCGAGGCAGGGACCGCCGAGGCGCTGGCGCAGGTCCCCGAGACGGCCCGCCGGGCCCGGTCGGCGATCGACCGGGCCGCCGCGCACCGCTCGCTCGCGGTTTTCAGCCGGTACGGCGCACCGGTGGCCATCGGCACCGCCGCGCTGGGCGTGGCAGAGGCCTGCGCCCCCGACGTCGACGGGCTGCTGCGCGGGCTGCTCCTCGTCGGTATCGAGGAGTGCGGCGGCGCACGAACCACCTCTCCGCCGATCACCACCTCCCCGCCGATCATGGAGTTTGTGCTGCCCGCCTGAGCATGGCGCGACCGCAACAACTCCAAGATCGGCGGTGGGGGCGCCGGTGCCAGCTGTGGCTGCATGGCGTGGACGTCCTGCCACCCCGTTCGCCGGTGCTTGAGGCCGTGGTGCCGCGCGGCAAGGTCGTCCCCAGGCGGTCCGGCATGCGGCTCCGAGAGACGCACCTCCCCCTCGAGGACCGCACCGAGTACGCCGGGGTAGGCGTGCTGCGACCGGCCCGCGCGGTGGCCGACTTGCTGCGCATGCTGGCGCTCGTCGAGGCGGTCGTGGTCGCCGACGCGGTCCTGCACGCCGGGCTGTGCACCTGCGACGAGCTACACCTCGAGCTGACCCGGCATGCCCGGCTCCGAGGTGTGCGTGGTGCCTCCCGCGCCCTCGAGTTGTCCGATCCGGCGGCCGAGTCGCCACCGGGATCCAGGGTCCGTCTCATCCGGGTGTCCGATGGGCTGCAACCGGTGCCGCAGTACGACGTACACGATGCCGCTGGAAGCTGGCTGGCCCGGGTGGATCTGGCGTTTCCGGCATGGCGGGTCGCGGTGGAGTACGACGGGCGGGCGGTCCACGAGCGGGAGGATGTGGTCGCCCGGGATTGGCAGCGCCAGGACGCAATGGTCCGCGCCGGCTGGGTGGTGCTGCGCTTCACCGCCGCGGACCTGCGCTCTGTCTACGCGCTGGTGCAGACGGTGCTGGCGGCCCTGCAGCGCGTTGCCGCCTGATCCCCCACCGATCATGGAACATGTGCCGGGCCGCTGAGCGTGACGTGACCGAAAAATGTCCATGATCGGCGTAGTAGGGGATCACCCGGACGGGTCTGCGGCGCAGGATCTGCACGCACGATGCAAAAAGGGACACCATCCTCTCTCGCCACTGGAGCTCCCGTGACCCTCTCGACCCGCTTGCTGTCCTGCACCATGACCCTCGCCCTCACCGGCGGAGGCCTCGCGGTCCTCGCCGGCCCAGTGAGCGCGAGCCCGCAGCATGCCGATCGGCGCGGGGCCTTGACCACCGACCACGGCCAGAGCATGAAACACCGGCACCCGCGAATGAAGTTCACCGCCGTCGGCAAGGTCGTCGCCGTCGACGCCACCGCGCGCACGATCACGGTGAAGGTCAAGGGAGGCACGCGTGCGCTGCACCGCATGACCGTCACCCTGGCCGTGCCTGCCGACGCAGTGGTGCGCCGCAACGACACGTTGGTCGGGCTCGACGCGATCCAGCCCGGTGACCACATCGCCGTGAGGGGCATGCGCGGCACCGACCTCACCCTGACCGTGGTCCGGATGAACGCCTCGGGACCGGTCGCAGCGACGCCGGCCCCGGCCCCGGCCCCGGTCAACCCCACGCCCGCCCCGGCCCCGGCCCCGGTCAACCCCGCGCCCGCCCCGGTCCCGGTCAACCCCGCGCCCGCCCCGGCCCCGGCAGTCTGACCTCCCGCGCTGCCTTCGCCCCGTCACCGATGACCCCTCGGGACGGGGCGAGGGCGTCCTCAAGGCCAGCCTGAGCGGGGATCTAGGACAGGGGTCGGGCCGGCTGCTGCGCAGCTACTGAACGGCGCAGCGCCGCGTGCACCGAGGCAGCGCCGAGCGCGCCGAGGTACCGGCCGGACCCCGGCTCGACCACCGCGACCCAGCCGGCGTCGCTGCCCAGCACCTGGGCGAGGACCTGCTTGAGGGTTGCGTCAGCCTCGACGACGCCGGGCAACTCGCGTTCGGTGCCCGCGTCGTCCCAGCTCTTTGGGGCGCCGTCGGGTGAGCAGGTGACCGGCCGTTCCTCGAGCGCCGTCACGTCGATCGGCGTGACCCCGAGCCGGCGCAGGCCGCGCTCGGCCCCGACGAAGTCGGCGACGAACGGCGACGTGGGCGCGCCCAGTACGTCGGCCGGCGGGGCGTGCTGTTCGAGCACACCACCCGGCCCGAGCACCGCCACGCGGTCGGCGAGCAACACCGCCTCGTCGAGGTCGTGGGTGACGAAGACGATCGTCTTGCGCACGGTGCGCTGGACCCGCAGGAACTCCTGCTGCAGCCGGCCGCGGGCGATCGGGTCGATGGCCGAGAACGGCTCGTCCATCAGCAGCACCGGCGGGTCGGCGGCGAGCGCGCGGGCCACACCGACGCGCTGGCGCTGGCCGCCGGACAACTGCGAGGGCCACCGGTCGCGGTAGGTCGCCGGGTCGAGCCCGACGAGCTCTAACAGCTCGTCTGCGCGGGCTGCCGACCGGCGCCGGTCCCATCCCAGCAACCTCGGCACCGTCACCACGTTGTCCGCGACCCGCTGGTGCGGGAAGAGCCCGACCTGCTGGATGACGTAGCCGATCCGGCGCCGCAGCGCTGCGGGCGGCACCTCGGCGACGTCGTGGCCGTCGAGCAGCACCCGGCCCGTCGTCGGCTCGACCAGCCGGTTGATCATCTTCATGGTGGTCGTTTTGCCGCACCCCGACGGCCCGACCAGGCAGAGCAACTCGCCGGGCGCGACATCGAGATCGAGGTGGCCGACGCCGATGGAGCCGTCCGGGTAGGTCTTGCTGACCCCCTCGAAGCGGATCATGGCCTCCGGCGCTGCCACGGTCACGTCAGGGCGCGGCGGTCAAGCTGGCGTCGGAGCTGAAGAGCTCGGCAAGCGCGACCTTGCCGGTCTTGAGCGCGTTCTTGGACAGTGGGCCGCCGGCGTCGAGCGCCGTGAAGCCGGCGATCTTCAGCGAGTAGGTCTTCTCCAGGCCAAGTTGGCAGAACGTCCTGGTCGGGCACTCCGGCGGCGCGCCGAGCGTCACACCACCCGTGCACTTGCCGGCGAGCTCCGAGAGCGTCTTGACGCCGTATTTGTCGGCGAACGCGGTCGTCACAACGAAGACGTTCTGGTCGGTTGCCGCGGCCGGCGTGAGCACGGACAGCCCCTGCGTCGCGGCGAGTGGCGTGAGCGCGGCGACGGTCTTGGCGATGTCGGGCTTCGCCTTGGCCGGGGCGTTCTTGCCGTTCGCCTTATGGTTCAACGCCTCCGTCAGCGACGCGGCGTACTCCGGGATGACGTCGACATCGCCACGTTGGAGCGCCGGAAGGTAGACATCACGGCTCGTCAGCTGCTTCACAGTCGCGGTGAACCCGGCAGCCGTGAGCACGTCAGCGTAGACGTTGGCAAGGCTCTGGCTCTCGGTGAAGTTGGCGGCGACCACCCGGATCGGGCCCTTGCCGCCGGAGAGCCCACTGGTCAGGCCGGCGCTCCTGACGAATGTGGCGGCGGCCTGCTTCGGCTGAGCCCGGTCGACATCGGTCGCCTTGTTCAGCCCCGTCAAGGCGTTCTGGGTGAGCGCCGCCGACACCTTGTCCAGGGCGGTCCGCAAAGCCGGTGAGAGGACCTTGGTGCGCACGACCGGGATGAGATTGTCGCTGTTCTGCAGTTGCTTGTCGTCGGTCAGAGCGACGAAGTTGTCACCGGCGACCGGGGCGCAGGTGGTGGCTGCCGACGCCACAGGTCCCTTCGCGGTTGCCGTGCCGGTCTTCTTGCCTGAGTCGCTGCAGGCGGCGAGCGCCAGCGGCAGCGCGACGACCGCAGTGAGCATGCGCAGGGACCGGGAATTCGACATTGAACGCTCGCCTTCTGTGTCCCGCACAGCCGCTCGCCGTGCGCGTGTCGGGCGGGCTCGGCCCGCGCGGGCAGTCTAAGCACGGTCTCAGCGCGCGGGCGAGCCCTCCCCCGCGAGGGCCCGCAATGGTACGGGGGTGACCAGGCGCTGGGCGACCGACAGGCTCACCTCGGCGGCGAAGGCCAAGGCCGCCACCCAGACCGCACCGCCCAGGACCTGCGGATAGTCCTGCTGCCCGTAGCCCTGGTTGATGAACGTCCCAAGCCCACCGCCCCCGACGTACGCCGCAAGGGTGGCCGTGGCGATGACCTGCACGGTGGCGTTCCTCAGCCCGGCGACGACCAGGCCGAGCCCGAGCGGGAGCTCGATGCGCAGCGCCGTCTGCAGCCCCGTCAGGCCCATCCCGCGGGCCGCCTCGATGACGTCGACATCGACCGAGCTGATGCCGACATAGGCGTTGGTGAGCAGGGGCGGAATCGCGAACAGCGTCAACGCCACCACGGCCGCCCGGTTACCGATGCCGATGCTCGCGATGCCGGAGAAGATGATGAGCACGCCGAGGGTGGGCACGGCCCGGCTGGCGTTGGCGACGGCGGTGACCACCCGCCCGCCGCGGCGAAGATGCCCGAGCAACAGGCCGAGTGGCAGTGCGAGCAGCGCGGCCGCGCCGACGGCGATGCCGGTGATGACCAGGTGCTCGGTGAGCCGAGCCGGCACGCCGCCGGGGCCTCGGTAGTGCGCGAGATCGCCCAGCCACAGGGCAGTGTCGCCGAACAGCGTCACGCCGACCGCCGCCAGGGCGTGGCGAGGCGCTCGGCGCCCTGCAGCAGCAGCTCGAACGTCAGCGCCAGCAGCACCACCAGCACCAACGCGGTGAGTTGCTGCGGGTGGTAGTCGTTCTGGAACCCGGCATAGAGCAGGCTCCCGAGTCCCCCGGAGCCGATGACCGCCCCCACCGTGACGAGCGCGACGGTCGACACCGATGCCAACCGCAGCCCGGCCAGGACCGCCGGGAGGGCGAGGGGCAGCTCCACCCGGCGCAGCATGGCGAGCGGGCTGTAGCCCATCCCGACTGCTGCGTCGCGCACCTCGACAGGCACCTGATCCAGGCCCACCAGCACCTGACGCAGCAGCACCTGGACGTTGTACGCAGCGAGGGCGACGACGACCGGAAGGCTGCTGGTGAAGCCAAAAACCGGACCCAGCAGCACGAACAGCGCGAGCGAAGGGATTGTGTAGACGACGCCACCGATGCCGAGCGCGACGAGCCGGCCGGTGCGCGACTGCCGCACGACCAGCGCCAGCGGCAGCGCGATGACGACCGCCAGGGCCAGGCTCGCGAGGGTCAACTCGAGGTGCTGGCGCAGTGCGGCCAGGATCGCGTCGGCATCGCTCGAGACGTACGCCGGGCAGATCCAGTCGTTGGCCCGTATGCACCCAGCCGTCGCCACGCCGACACCGTAACGGCGGCTGCCCTGCGCGCCACCGCAGGCCCGGTACGCGAGGATGCCGGCACGACTCCGGGGGAAGGACCTGGCCCATGACGACACCCGACGATCCCTTCGCACGCCCAGCCGAGCAGCCGGCAGCCGGTGGGCAACAGCCGTTCCAAGGCCAGCCGTACGCCGCACCGGGCTACGGCGCACCGGTCGTGGCCGTCCGAAACGGGCTCGGGACCGCGGCCCTGGTGCTCGGGATCCTGTCGATCCCCGGCGCGTTCACCGTCATCGGCGGCGTGCTGCTGGGGATCCTGGGGATCATCTTCGGCGCAATCGGGCGTAGCCGGGCCAAGCGGGGTCAGGCCACCAACGGCGGCAGCGCCCTCGCGGGGGTCATCACCGGCGCGGTCGGCCTGCTGATCGCCGTCGTGCTCGTGGCGATCGGGGTGGGCTTTTTCAATTCCGGCACCGGCAAGAAGCTCCGCGACTGCCTCGATCGGGCCGGGACCGACCAGGCGGCCGTGCAGGCGTGCCAGGACAGGCTCCGCAACGACCTGACGAAGTAGTCACCACCCGCTGGAGCCGGCGCCGCCCTTGAACGGCCCGACGACGTCGGCGGTGACCCATCCGCCGTAGAACCCGCCGTCCTGCGGTCGGACCAGCTCACCGTCCACCGCGCACGCGTCCACCGCAGCGGGGTAGACCGCGACCGCCCCCGCCAGAGCTGCGTAGGCGGCCACCGGCGACGGGTAGGTCCACGCCGCACGCTCGGCCCGTTGCCCTCCGCCACGCAGGTCGAGATAGCTCGCGACGCCCTTCCACTCGCAGTACGACGTGCCGGCCGCCGGCTCCAACGACCCGATCAGCCAGTCCTCACGGGGGACGTACCACGAGGGCGGGTGGCTCGTCTCCAACACCCGGATCGCCCGGCTGGAGCGGCAGACCTCGACGCCGCCGAGCACGACGGTGACCAGGCGCCCGGACCGCTCGAGCCGTGGCGGCCTGGGGTAGTCCCAGACCGATTCCTGTCCCGGACCGGCCGGCAGCGGGACCGGCCGGCTCACCGCCTGCGGCGCCGAAGGAGCAGCAGCAACAGACCGAGGGCGACCGCGCCGGCGACGACGTACTGCGTGGTGAGCTTCGACCCAGCCGAGCCGTACGCCGGGACAACCGGTGTCCGGTCCGAAAACGTGCCGAGCACAGGGGGGGTCGTTGCCGGGATCGGGGCCAGTTCCGGCAGGACGATCGCGTCGGCCGGTGGCAGGTCACCCAGTGGCATAACGGCAGGATCCGGGCCGGGGATGCTGTCGACCAGGGGCGTCGTGATCAGGGACGGCTTGCCGGTCTTGTCCCGGACGGCCTCCTTGGCTGCCGCGGCGCCCTCCATGACGGACTCCTTCGCCGCTGCGGCGCTCTCCTTGACCGTCGCCGCGACCTTCTTGCCGGTGCGCTTGGCGACCCGCTTCGGGCTCACCCTGTCGGCGATCGCGTCCAGGGTGCCGGCCAGGTCCTCACGGGTCCGCTCGATCTCGGCGGCCATCGCGGCCGGGTCACCGGCCGAGGCGGCGGCCACCGCCCGGTCGGTCCGCGCCCGCCCAACTGCTGCGGTGCTGTCCGCAGGTTCCTTGCCATCCGTGCTCGCCACCCGAAATCTCCCTGTCGTCGTCCGGCTCCGGACCGTTGTGCCCGATCATCCCCTACGGCCCGGCGTGCCCCACGGGGCAGCGCCGGAACCCGTCGCGCAGGCCAGCGTCGTGGCCGCGTCCACCAGAGCGAGATGGCTGAAGGCCTGCGGGAAATTGCCGGTCATCCGGCCGGCCACCGGGTCGTACTCCTCGGCCAGCAGACCGACGTCGTTGGCGAGCGCGGCGAGTTGCCCGAACAACTCCTGCGCCTGCTCGACCCGCCCAGCCAGCGCAAGCGCCGTCACCAGCCAGAACGAGGTAGCCAGGAACGCCCCCTCTCCCGGTGGCAGGCCGTCGACCGCTTCGCTCGTCTCGTAGCGGTCGACCAGGCAGCCCCGCTTGAGCGTTGCGCAGACCGCGTCGATCGTGCCCAGCACCCGCGGGTCGTCGCCGGGCAGGAAGCCGACCGAGGCCATGATCAGCACCGCGGCGTCGAGCCCGGTGCCCCCGTAGTACTGCGTGAACGCACCGACCGCGGGATTCCAGCCCTGCTCGCAGACCTCGGCGTGGACCTGGTCGCGCAACCGCCGCCACGTTTCGACATCGCCGTCCAAGCCGTGCATCTCGACATCTTTGACGGCGCGGTCGAAGGCCACCCAGACCATGATCCGCGAATGGGTGAAATGTCGAAGGGGGCCGCGGACCTCCCACAGACCCGAGTCCGGCTGGCCGAGCACCGTCTCCAGGTGGGCCAGGATCGCCTGCTGCACCTGCCAGGCGACCCCGTCGCCGCCGAGACCGGCGGTGCGGCCTGCGTGCAGCGCCGAGATGACCTCGCCGTAGACGTCGAGCTGGAACTGCTCGGCGGCGGCATTGCCGACCCGGACCGGTCTGCTGCCCTCGTAGCCGGGCAACCACGGCAACTCGAACTCCGGCAACTGCCGTTCGCCCGCGAGGCCGTAGAGGATCTGCAGCTGGGCGGGCGACCCGGCAACCGCTCGCAGCAGCCAGTCGCGCCAGGCTCCGGCCTCGTCGGTGTAGCCGGCCGAGAGCAGCGCCAGCAGCACCAGGGTGGCGTCGCGCAGCCAGCAGAAGCGGTAGTCCCAGTTGCGTGGGCCGCCGATCTGCTCGGGCAGCGAGGTGGTCGGGGCGGCCACGATGCCACCGGTAGGGGCGTAGGTCAGGGCCTTGAGGGTGATCAGCGAGCGTTCGACCAGCTCGGCGTACGGCCCGTCGTAGGTCGACCGCCCCGACCACTCGCGCCAGTAGGTCTCGGTCTCGGCGATGCCACGGCCGACATCGTGCCAGTGCGGCGTCGGTTCGTGCGACGGGAACCAGGCCAGGTGGAAGTCGACCGTCTCGCCGGCGCGCACCACGAAGTGTGCGTGATGCGAGGATTCGTCGTCGGGTTCAGGGAGCACGTCGCCGCGCAGGATCAGGGCGTCGGGACCGGCCACCGCCAGCAGGCCCGGCAGCCCCTGGTCGTCGACGACCCGGCGCATCCACGGCATCGCCTTCCCGTACGCGAAACGGACGGTCCACCGCATGGCCATGTCGACCTCGCCGGAGACGCCCTCGACCCGGCGTACGAGGTCGGCGTGCCGGTCCCGGACGGGCATCGCGTCGATGAGGCGGACAATGCCGGTCTCGGTCTCCCACTCGGTCTCGAGCACCAGCGTGCCCTGGCGGTAGCGCCGGCTGGTCCGCCGTACAACGCCGTCAGCAAGCCCCCGGGGGCACAGCTGCCATCGGCCGTTGCGCTCGTCGCCGAGCAGTGAGGCGAAGCAGGCGGCCGAGTCGAAGCGCGGCAGGCAGAGCCAGTCGATCGAGCCGTCCCGGGCGACCAGCGCCATCGTGTGGGTGTCGCCGATGACGGCGTGGTCCTCGATGAGCAGGCGGGGTTCCTGAGGGCGCACGCAGTGCATCTTGCCCTGTCCGGACTCGGACCGGGCTTGCTGCACATCGGTTGCAACAACGATGAGGCGGCGGTAAAATTCAGGCTGTGCCGCATCCCTCCGCATCGCCAACGACCGAACCGCTCATCAGCGTCGAGCACGTGTCGTTCGGTTATGGCGGCGCGGCGGTCCTGCGCGACGTCGACTACATCGTCGAGCAGGGGACCTTCACCGGCATCGTCGGCCCATCGGGCTCGGGCAAGACCACGCTGCTCAAGCTTCTGCTCGGCACCGTAGAGCCGCAGCGCGGCGCGGTGCGCTACCGCCCCGGTGTCGCGGTGAGCTACGTGCCGCAAATCGAGACGGTCAACTGGAGTTTCCCGGTCACCGTCGCGGAATGCGTGCTGATGGCGCGCACCACCCGGCGACTGCTGCCCTGGGCGACCCGCGACGAGCGGGCCGACGTGCAGCGGGTCCTCAATCGGCTCGGCATCGGCGAGCTCGGGCACCGGCACATCCGTGAGCT
>JAYTOZ010000202.1:0-3000 GCA_043747515.1 Frankiales bacterium
GTGCCGAGCGCGTCGGCGACGGCCTGCGCATCGGCCGGGTGGGTGTAGAGCTTCTCGTTCTCGCCGGAGTTGTCCACCCCGTCCTCCTCCCCGCCGACGACACCGATCTCCATCTCCATGACGATCTTTGCCTTGGCGCAGGCGGCGAGCAGCTCGCTTGCGATGGAGATGTTCTCGTGCAATTCGACCGCTGAGCCGTCCCACATGTGCGACTGGAACAGCGGGTCGCGGCCGGCATCGACCCGCTCCTGGCTGACCGCGATGAGCGGCCGCATGTAGCCGTCGAGCTTGTCTTTGGGGCAGTGGTCGGTGTGCAGCGCCACCGTCACGTCGTAGCGGGCGGCGACGACGTGGGCGTACTCAGCAAGCGCCACCGCGCCGGTGACCATGTCCTTGACCTGCTGCCCGGACAGGTACTCGGCCCCACCGGTGCTCACCTGCAGGATCCCGTCGCTGCCCGCCTCGGCGAACCCCTGCAGCGCCGCGTTCAGGGTCTGCGAGCTCGTCACATTGATTGCTGGATAGGCGAAGCGACCGGCTTTGGCCCGGTCGAGCATGTCGGCGTAGGCCTCGGGGGTAGCGATCGGCATCGTGGGCTCCTCGATAGGCGACTGGCGCCGTGAGCATGCCATTCGCCCCGTCCCAGCAGGGCACACCCCCGCGCGGTGCGACGCCGGGCGGCCCGGCCCGGAACGTAGCGTGGTCGGGTGCCCGACCTTGCGACCTTGTCCACGGGTACGGCGTACGCGCTGCTTGCGGTCCTGGTGTTCGCCGAGTCCGGGGTGCTGCTCGGGTTCTTCCTGCCCGGTGACACGGTGCTGTTCGCCGCCGGGCTCCTGACCGGCCCGGGCGGGGCGCTGTCGCTCCCGGTCCTCGTGACGATCGTGCTGGTCACCGCCGTGACGGGCGACGCGGTCGGCTACGCCACCGGACGCAGCGCCGGGCCCGCGCTGTTCGAACGCCGCGCCGGCCGGGTGCTGAACCCCCGCACCCTGGACCGGGCCCGGCACTTCTACGACAGCTACGGGCCGATCGCGGTGATCGCCGCCCGGTGGATCCCGTGGGTCCGCACGTTCACGCCGTTGATGGCCGGAGCGGCCCGGATGCCGTACGCCCGGTTCCTGTTGGCCAACGTCGTCGGCGCGGTCACCTGGGGCGCCGGCCTGCTGCTGCTCGGGCACCTGGCGGCGTCCTCACCGGCCCTCAAGGACAGTGCCGGCGGGGTCGCGGCGACGGTCGTTGCGCTGACGCTCGCCGGCGGCGCGGCGCAGCTCCTGCGTCGGCGCCGCGTCCGGGCGGACTAACCTCGGCGCCGTGAGCACCGTCGCCGCCCTGCCGGCCATTCTCGACGGGCAGCAACTGGTCCGCGACGTCGGGCTGCCGCTCTGCCTGTTCATCGTGTTCGCCGAAACCGGACTGCTGCTGGGCTTCTTCCTGCCCGGCGACTCGCTGCTGTTCGCCGCCGGCTATGCCGCGTCCGGCGGCATCCCCGGGGTCAGCTTCCCGCCCGTGGCCGTCGTGTCCGTGCTGATGACCATTGTGGCGTTCGTCGGCGCGCAGACCGGCTACCTGATCGGCAGGAAAGCCGGTCCGGCGCTGTTCGACCGCGAGGACTCCAAGGTGTTCAAGCAGTCCTACGTCGCCAAAGCCCGCGAGGTGCTGGACCGCTACGGCGAGCCGAAGGCCATCTTGCTCGCGCGGTTCGTCCCAGTGGTGCGCACCTTCCTCAACCCGCTGTGCGGGGCCGTCGGGGTGCCCGCACGGACCTTCGCGCTCTGGAACGCCGTCGGCGCGGTGCTGTGGGGCACCGGCGTGGTGCTGCTCGGTTATTTCCTCGGCCAGGTGTCGCTCATCGGCAAGAACCTCGAGGTCTTCGCGGCGCTCATCGTCGTCATCTCGCTGCTGCCGATCGCCCTGGAGTTGCGAAAGCAGCGCCGCCTCGCTCGCGAGTCCTGAAGCCAGTGCCTCAGCGATCGCGACCACAACAGCAGGCGAGCGAACCCTCCAGGCCCCGCGCCGAGCGTGGCTGCGCTCGGCACCGGACCGCGTTCCTGCTGTTGCGGTCGTCGTCGGCCTGAACCAGTCGCGCCAGATGCCAACCGAACCGGCCCCACACTCGTCCCTGTGGCCGTGAGGGAGCACGACGAGGCGTTCAGCGAGTTCGTCGCAGCCCGCTCACGACACCTGCTGCAGGCGGCGTACCTGCTGACGGGAGACCGACACCGCGCCGAGGACCTGCTGCAGACCGCGCTCACCCGCGCCTACCTGCGATGGGACCGCATCGAGAGCGACGACCCGGAGGGCTACGTGCGACGCACCCTCACCAACGCCCACATCGACTGGTGGCGACGTAAACCCTGGCGCGAGGAGCCGACCGAGGTGCTCCCTGAGACGGTGGTGCCCGACACCGCCGCGGCGTACGACGTGCGGTCGGTGGTGCTGTCCGCGCTGGACCGGCTGTCGCGTCGGCAGCGGGCCGTGGTCGTCCTGCGTTACTACGAGGACCTGTCCGAGGCTGAGATCGCCTCGATCCTGGGTTGCTCACCCGGCACCGTGAAGAGCGCGGCATCCCGCGCGATGGCCACCCTGCGGCCGGTGCTCGCAGGCGTGCGAGAGGAGCTCCCCCGATGATTCCCGAGGACGAGCTGCGGCTGCTGCTGCGCGCGCCGCAGCTCTCGCTCGAGCCCACCCCAGGGCTCCCCGACCGGGTACGACGCCGGGCGCGCGTCCTGCGGCGCCGCCAGCGCGCCGCCGGGGGAACCCTGGTCGTGGCGGCGCTGCTCACCGCGGGCCTGGCCGGGCCGTCGCTGGTTGCTCGATTGCGCGCCCCGGACCAAGCCGTCGTGGCGGGCCGGCCGGTACCGGACCCGCGCTTCCCCGACGCGACCACCGAGGTGGTGACGCTCGCCCCGGCAGGCATCTTCACCTACTTCCGGGGCGTGCAGTGGTGCACGGTGGCGCGGCGACTGAGTGACTCCTCGACCTGCTCGCCATCTGGCG
>JAYTOZ010000203.1:0-7335 GCA_043747515.1 Frankiales bacterium
CCGTCCACCGTGATCCACGGAAGCTCGGCAACCGCTGTGATCTTCGTGGAGGTCCCCAAGCTTGCGTGGATCACCGGGGGCTTGCGGCAGGGCGACCCCCCGGGGCCACGGGGGCACGGGGCCCGAGCGGGCACCACTTCGCCCACGGCCGTGGTCTTTCATTGCCATCGAATGACGGCTTCCAACTCGTCGGACGACGGGGGAAGTGGTGGCGAGCGCCGCGCACGAGGACCGTCGCCGCCGCGCCGGCACGGGCCCGCCGCCGGCTTACTTCAAGATGTTGACCGCGCGTGCGGCGACCAGCCCGATCGTCAGCAGCGACACGAGCGACTGCACCCCCATCAGCAGCTTGGCCCGCGGGGTGAGCGGCATCGCGTCGGTCGGGCTGAAGGCGGTCGCGGACGTCAGCGACACGAACAGGTAGTCGGCGAACACCGGTTGCCAGCCCGGCGCGGCCGATCGCGGGTCGGCGTCCTGGGGGAACCACAGGTCGGGGCTGGCCGGCGCGGCCCGGGCGCCGGCCCGGGCGAGCGGCCCGCCGCGGTCGAGCTCCCAGTAGGCCAGGCCGAACACCAGCACGTTGGTCAGCCACACCCCGGCCGCCGACCCGAGCAGCTCCCGGCCGTTGGACAGGCCGCTGCCGACAAGCCGGTTGACCAGCGTCCCGAGGGCGACTGCGTTGATCAGCGCGACGAGGCCGATCACGACCACGGCCAGCAGCCGCAGGTCCTTGGACTCGCGGGACAGCCGGCTCGGGTCGGCGACCAACAGGCCGGCCAGCAGGATCATCTCGAGCCCGGGCAGCAGCAGGGTCGGTCCAGGCACGAGCCGGTCGGTCAGCAGCACCTGGACGACGACCGCGGCCAGCACGGCCGCCGCAGCCGGCCAGCGGGTCTCACCACGACGGGCTCCGGCCGACAGCTCACCGCGACCGATCCCGGCCGACGACTCGCCCGGCGACCCCGCCCCAGCCGGATCCGGCGTCACAGCCAGCCACGCCGCCGGAAACCGGCGTACATCCCGCCGCTGACCGCGGCCAGCAGCAGCAGCGAGGTGACGAATCCCCACTGCTTGCCAAAGCCGGGATAGGGGACGTTCTGGCCGTAGAAGCCGGTGATCGAGGTGGTGACCGCCAAGATCGCCGCCCACGCGGTCAGCTTGCGCATCACCTCGTTGAGGCGGTTGCCCTGCAGCGTCAGGTTGGTCTCCAGGATGGTCGACACGAGATCGCGCAGGCTCTCGGTCCACTCGGTGGCCCGCAGCACGTGGTCGTAGACGTCCTGGAAATACGGCCGCATCGCGTCGTCGACGACCCCGACATTGCCGCGCAGCAGGGTGTTGACGACCTCGCGCATCGGCAGGACGACCCGGCGCAGCAACACCAGCGACTTGCGCATCTCGAAGCTGCGTCGTTGCAGCTCGACCGATCTCGGGTTTGGGTCGAACAACACCTCCTCGAGCGAGTCGATCTGCTCGTCGAGCTCCTGAACGGCGTCGAAGTGGCCGTCGACCAGGAGGTCCAGCAGGCCGTGGACGAGGTAGGCGACGCCCGAACCAGCATGATCTTTGGTGGAATCCCAGCGGGCCAGCAGCGGCTCCACCTCGAGGTGGTCGCTCTTGCGCACGGTCACGAGCGCCCGGTCGGTGATGAACGCCGCAACCTCGCTGACGCCCAGCTCGGCTGTCTCGGGATCGATCCTCACGACGTACGACGCGAGGAACAGGTGGTCGTCGTAGCGGTCGAGCTTGGCCCGCTGGTGCTCGTTGATGGCGTCGTCGATGGCGAGGGGGTGCAGGTTGAGCTCTTCGATCAGGATGTCGAGGTCGGCTCGGTCGGGCTGGAGCAGGTCGAGCCAGACGACGGTGCCCGGCTCGTCGAGCATCTCGCTCACGTGCTCGACCGCGAAGCCCTCGGCGACGAGTTTGCCATCGCGGTAGGCGCGGGTGTGCGCCGGGCAGTTGGTGCCGGTGGACCGACAGGCCAGAGTTGGCTCGCCGGCGGTCCGGTCCTCGGTGGTCGTCACGACGCCGAGTCTGACATCAGGTCAGGGCGACGGTCAGCAGGACCGCGACACCGAGCAGCACCCGGTACGGGACGAACGCCGTGATCGGGAAACGGGCGACGAGTCGCAGCAGGAAGGCGATCGCGGCCAGCGCGACTCCGAAGGCGACGACGGTTGCGAGCACCGTCGGACCCGCGCCACCGCTGGCCTTGCCGGCGTCCTTGAGCTCGTACGCCCCGGCGGCCAGCAGCGCCGGGATCCCGAGCAGGAACGACAGTCGGGTCGCCGACACGCGGTCCAGGCCGCGCAGCAGACCGGCCGAAATCGTCGCGCCGGAGCGGCTCACCCCGGGCACCAGCGCGAGGCACTGGGCGAGGCCGATGACGAGCCCGTCGGTGACGGTCAGCGAACGCTCGGCGCGGTCCTGCGCGGCCCGCCGCTCGGCCAGTACGAAGACGGCGCTGAACACGATCAGCCCGAGTGCGATGACGACGAGACGGGTGTCGATCTTCTTGATGACGTCCTTGAGCGCGAACCCGACGACGCCGATCGGCAGCGAGCCGACGAGTACGGCCAACGCGAAGCGGAACTCCGGGTCGCGCCGACCCTTGCTGCTGACCCCGCCGACCAGGCCCTTGATGAGAGCCACGATGTCCCTGGCGAAGTACAGGACCGCGGCCAGGATCGCGCCGACCTGCACCACGGCGGTGAACCCGATGATCCCGTCCTTTTCCTGCTGCGTCTTCATCGGCAGGCCGAGCAGCTTCTCGACGATCAGCAGGTGCGCGGTGCTGGACACCGGCAGGAACTCTGTGACCCCCTCGACCACACCGAGTACGACGGCCTGCAGGACGTTCACGGATTCCCCTTGCAGTGGAGGCGGGCGGCGACGGCCGCGGCGACGCCCAGACGGTAGACGGCAGCGCCCCTTGCCGGCCGGACGCTGGGCCGCCGCAGTGCCCGCGCCGCCAAGGCACTGGTGAGCGCGGCGATCGGGACGCCGACGGCGAGCTCCCCGGCCGGGGCGTGGCGGCTGCGCAGCAGGGTCAGCCCGGCCGCGCCGGCCGTGATCGGCAGCGACATCAGGATCGAGAAGCGGCTGGCGGCTGCGGCTTCGACGTGTTGCAGCCGCAGGGCGGTGAGGGTCGCGCCGGAGCGGGAGACACCCGGCGCGAGCGCGAGGACCTGGGCGAGGCCGGCGACCGCCGCCTCGCGCGCACCGACCGCTTCGACGTCCTCGGGCCGACGGTCCGCGGCCCAGAGCAGCACCCCGGCCAGGGCGAGCAGCCCGGCGGTCGGGCCGGGCCGGCCGAGCCGCCGCTCAACGACCTCGCCCGCGAGCAAGCCGGCGAGTGCGGCGGGGACGGACGAGAGGACCACGAGCCCCGTCGTACGCCGGTCCGGGAGCTCGCGCCGCAATGACCAGGCGATGCCGGCGCACGAACCCGCGTGCAGGCCGGCGGCGAGGCTGGTGCGATTGCGGGCCGGTTCGGCGCCGCAGAGCCACGGCAGCAGGGTGAGCTGGGCCGAGCTGGAGACCGGGAGGACCTCAGCGAGCCCCTGGACGAGGCCGAGGGCGGCCGCGCGAAGCAGGGTCGCGCTCAGCTGCCGACGCCGGAGCGCTCCAGCGCCTCGACCGCGGTGCGCATGCTGGCCAGCTTCTCGTCCAGGCTGGCGCCGAACGGTGAGACGGTCAGCGTCGTGACACCGCTGGCCGCGAGCACCTGCATCTTCTCGGCGATCCGCTCCTTGCTGCCCAGCAGCGAGGTCTGCTCGATGAAGTCGTACGGCACCGCCTGCGCCGCCCCGTCGTAGTCGCGGGAGAGGTAGCGGTCCTGGATTGCGGCGGCGGCCTCGTCGAAGCCCATCCGGACCGCCAACTGGTTGTAGAAGTTCTTGTCGCGACTGCCCATGCCGCCGACGTAGAGCGCGGCGTACCAGCGGATCGGGTCGGCGCAGGCCTTCGGGTCGGCGCCGACCACGAGCGGCATGGTCGGCACGATGTCGAAGCCCTCGAGGGTCTTGCCGACCTTGGCCCGACCGGCCTCGATCGAGCCGAGGGACTCCTTGGCGTAGTCCGGCGAGTAGAAGATGGCCAGCCAGCCGTCGAACAACTCGCCGGACAGCTCGAGGTTCTTCGGACCGACGGCGGCGAGGTACATCGGGATGTGCTCCCGGACCGGGTGGACGGTGAGCTGCAGGGCCTTGCCGGGGCCGTCCGGCAGCGGCAGCACGTAGTGCTGCCCGTTGTACCGCACCTTCTGGCGGGACAGCGCGAGCTTGACGATGTCGCTGTACTCGCGGGTGCGGGCCAGCGGTTTGTCGAAGCGGACGCCGTGCCAGCCCTCCGACACCTGCGGGCCGCTGACACCGAGGCCGAGCCGAAAACGCCCGCCGGACAGGGTGTCCAGGGTCGCGGCGGTCATCGCGCAGTTGGCCGGCGTGCGGCCCGGGATCTGGAAGATCGCCGAGCCGATGTCGATGTTGGGGCACTGGGCGGCGACCCAGGCCAGCACCGTCGCGGCGTCGCTGCCGTAGGCCTCGGCGACCCACGCGACGCGGTAGCCCAGGGCGTCGGCCTCCTTGGCCAACGCGAGGTTCTCCGCGTCGTTGCCGTTTCCCCAGTAGCCCATGTTCAATCCCAGTTGCATGGCCGGACGGTAGCGTCCGGGTCCGTGAAGCAGCGACACCTCGGACGTAGCGGCCTGGTTGTCTCCCGCCTGGCGCTCGGCACGATGACCTGGGGCCGCGACACCGACGAGGACGATGCCGCCGCGCAGCTCATCGCCTTCCGCGAGGCCGGCGGCACCCTGGTCGACACCGCCGACGTCTACACCGGCGGCGAGAGTGAGCGGGTGCTCGGGCGGCTGCTCGCCGATGTGGTCCCGCGTGACGAGCTGCTGATCGCCACCAAGGCGTACGGCGTGACGGGCCCGGGCCCGATGGGCCGTGGCACGTCCCGCGGGCATCTGCTGTCGGCGCTGGACCACTCCCTGCAGGCCCTCGGCACCGACCATGTCGACCTGTCGCAGCTGCACGCCTGGGACCCGGTGACACCGTGGGAGGAGGCAATGTCGGCGCTCGACACCGCGGTGGCTTCCGGCCGGGTCCGCTACGCCGGGGTCTCCAACTACAGCGGCTGGCAGCTCGGCGCGACGGCGGCCTGGCAACGGGCGCTGCGTGGCGCCCCACTCGTCGCCAACCAGGTGGAGTACAGCCTGCTGCAACGCGGCGTCGAGCGCGAGGTCGTGCCAGCAGCAGTCAATCTCGGCGTTGGCCTGCTCCCCTGGTCGCCGCTCGGCCGCGGCGTCCTGACCGGCAAATACCGCAACGGTTCCCCCGCCGACAGCCGCGGCGCTTCGGAACGTTTCAAGGACTTCGTGGCTCCCTATCTCGAGGACCCGGCGCGCTCAGTGGTCGACGCGGTGCTCACCGCCGCCGACGGCCTCGGCGTCTCCCCGGTCGCGGTGGCGCTGGCCTGGGTGCGGGACCGGCCGGGCGTCGTCGCGCCGATCGTGGGCGCGCGCACCGCGGCCCAGCTGCAGGGCTCGCTGGCGGCCGAGGCGGTCGAGCTGCCGGACGAGATCCGCCTTGCCCTTGACGATGTGTCCATGCCGGCGGTGGGGTATCCCGAGACGATGCCACGCTGGACGTCGGAGGACCTCGAGACGGAGGTGACCTGAGCGAGTGGCCGACTACGAGTACCGCGCGCTGCACGTCCCGGCCGGGGCCGATCGGGAACACACGAAGGACCTGCTCGGCATCCACGCGGAGTACGGCGACTGGGAGCTCGATCAGCACCGGATCTGGCCCGACGGTCGGCGGCAGGTCACGGTCCGCCGGCGGCTGCGCCGCGAGCCGCTGCCGCCGCTGCCGACGTAGCGGCTCAGCTCAGGTCGAGGAACCGGTCCAGGACCCGGACCCCGAAATGCAGGCTCGCCAACGGCACGCGCTCGTCGACGCCGTGAAACATCCCCGAGAAGTCCAGCTCCGCAGGCAGTCTCAACGGCGAGAAACCGAAGCACCGCATCCCGAGGCGACTGAAGCTCTTGGCGTCGGTACCCCCCGACAGGGTGTAGGGCACCGCCCGGGCGCCGGGGTCCTCGGCTTTGAGCGAGGTCGACATCGCCTCGACCAGCGCCCCTTCGAAGTCGGTCTCCAGGGCGATGTCGTAGTGGGTGTACTCCCGGGTGATGCCGGCGCCGAGCACCTCGTCGAGCTCGCGCTCCCACTCGGCCTCGAAGCCGGGCAGGAAGCGCCCGTCGACCATGGCATGCGCGCGACCGGGGATGACGTTGTGCTTGTAGCCGGCGTCGAGCATGGTCGGGTTGGCAGTGTTGCGAAGGGTCGCTCCGACGATCCGGGCCAGGGGCCCGAGCTTGGCTACGGTTGCCTGCATGTCGTCCGGATCGAGCTCGATACCGAACGCGTCGCTGACCTCGTCCAAAAAGGCCCGAACCGTCTTGGTGACGTGGACCGGGAACTCGTGCCGGCCGAGCCGGGCGACCGCCTCGCACAGCTTGGTGACGGCATTGTCGTTCGACAGCATCGAGCCGTGCCCGGCGGTGCCCTCCGCTGTCAGCCGCAGCCAGGCCATCCCCTTCTCGGCCGTCTCGATCAGGTAGAGCCGCAGGTCGTCGTTGACGCTCAGCGAGAAGCCGCCGACCTCGCTGATCGCCTCGGTGCAACCCTCGAACAGCTCCGGCTGTCGCTCGACGAGCCACTGCGCGCCGAACGCGCCGCCGGCCTCCTCGTCCGCGACGAACGCGACCACCACATCCCGTGGGGGTTTGCGGCCGGTCCGCATCCGGTCGCGGACGACGGCAAGCGTCATCGCGTCCATGTCCAGCATGTCGACCGCGCCGCGCCCCCACAGGCAGCCGTCGGCGATCTCGCCCGCGAACGGGTCGTAGGTCCACTCTTTGGGCTCAGCGGGTACGACGTCGAGGTGGCCGTGGATGAGCAGCGCGTCCCGGCTCGGGTCCTCGCCCACGATCCGCGCCACGACACTCGTCCGGTTCGCCGCGGACTCGAACACCAGCGGATCGAGGCCGACCTCGGCGAGCTTGGCCGCGACGTACTCGGCCGCCTCCCGCTCGCCCTTGCCGCGCCCGGTGCCATCGTTGACGCTTGCGCAGCGGATCAAGTCACGGCAGAGCTCGACGGCTTCGTCCTCGGGACCCATGGGGATCACGGTAGGCGCTCCGGCGGCGCATCCGGTCGGGGCCGGCTGACCCGGTATGGTGTTGACGTCTGACGAGGTTGTCGGACGCATCCTGTCCGGGTGGCGGAATTGGCAGACGCGCTAGCTTGAGGTGCTAGTTCCCTTTAC
>JAYTOZ010000204.1:0-6984 GCA_043747515.1 Frankiales bacterium
CCTCGACCCGGGCGACATCGCTGGGGTCTGAGGCGGCGTAGAAGCTGTTCGGTCGTTTGGCCTCGTCGAGCTTGGTGTAGGTCCCGTGCTCGACGAGCAACGCAGTCAGGCGCTGCCACTCCTGTTCGGAGCCGTCGCACCACTCGACCCGGTCGGGCAAGGTGCGTGCCGCGACGTCACGGACCCAGGCCAGCAGCGTGGCGTTGCTGGTGGGGCCCTGGTCAAGCCCAGGGATGGATGTCGATGCAGCGGTCATGGGATCCTCTCCATCGAGGGGTGGGGCCTTTGCAGCAGCATGGCGTCGTCCAGTGTCTCGGTTTGGTACCCGGGCGGACAGTCCTCCATGCTGTGAGATCGGGCACCGCGCCATCTGGGAGCAACGTGAGCGAAACCGACGCCAGCACCCTCGACCGGGTCGAAGCCGCGCTCAAGCCGCACCTGCGCGGTGTGCTGCACGAGGCAGCCTTCGCCATCTCGCTGGTGACCGGGACGGCGCTGATCTGCCTGGCGTCAGGCTCACTGGCGCGCACGTCAGCGGTCATCTACGCGAGCAGCGTGGTCCTGCTGTTCGGCACCTCCGCCGCCTACCACCGGGGTCGCTGGTCGCCGCGCGCGCATGCCGTCATGATGCGGCTCGACCACTCGATGATCTTCATCTTGATCGCCGGCACCTACACGCCCTTCACCCTGCTACTGCTGAGGGGGACGGCGAGGGACGTTGTGTTCGCCCTCGTCTGGGGCGGCGCGTTGGCCGGCGTGGTGGCCCGCAACGCGGTTCGGCAGCCGCCACGCTGGGTCTTCGTGGCGCTCTACCTCGTGCTTGGCTGGACCGCTCTGGGCGTCCTGCCGCAGCTGTTGCACGCGGGCGGCGTGGCCGTGCTCGTCCTGCTGCTCGCCGGCGGCGCCTGCTACACCGCCGGCGCCGTGGTCTACGCCACCCAGCGGCCAGACCCCTCGCCGAGGTGGTTCGGCTTCCACGAGGTGTTCCACGCCTGCACGCTCGCCGCGTTCACCGTGCACTACATCGCCGTCAGCCTCGCGGTCTACCGGCCGACCTGAGTGCACGACTCGGCCCACCTCGTCCTATGACGGGTGGACCGAGGCAGGTGCGACGGGCTAGCTGGTGGGCCCGGCGTCGCGGACCTTCTGCACCGATCTCATCGCGGTGCGGAGCTCGCCGAGCCAGTCGTCGGCATGGTTGCCGACGAGCTTGACGCACCAGGCGAGGGCCTCCGAGCGGCTGTGCGCGACACCGCTGTCGACCAGCGTGTCGAGCACCTGCCGTTCGGGCTGGCGGAGCCGGGTCATCACCGGCACCGACACAGTCGTGAAGACCTGTCGGGTCCCGCCGGTCTGCGCCCCCCAGGCGACCTTGCGCCCATAACGGTGCTCGGCCTCCCGGGCGATCGAGATCCGCTGCTCGCGGGTCTCCTCCCGGAACCGGGTGATCCGGCCGGCCTCGGCGGCGGCGGTCGCTGCCTCGTCCGCACCTGCGGCCGGGGCGGCGACGGTACCGACGACGATGACCTCGTCGCGGTCGACGGTGACTCGCGGCTGGCCCTCGAACCAGCCGTCGGGCAGTCGGCCGGCGAACCAGCCTTCGATGCCATCGGCGGACGGCATCTCGGCCGACTCGTGGTGGGCGCGACCGCCTCGCGGTCCCATGCGCCCGTATCTGTCATTGGTGGGGTGCCTCATGGCAATCCCCTTCCTGTTGGTGATTACACACTTACACTCTCACACAAGCACATCGATGCGTTGGTCATTCCCGATCTAGGATCCGTGCGTGAGCGAGGTGCTGTCGCAGGGTTGCGAGCAACGAGGGCCCAGCTGGTGGCCCCGCCGTCGGATCCCACTGCTCGCCGGCGCAGCGCTGCTTGCCGCGCTCCTGATCGCCCAGACCTCCGGGCAGCAGCCCGCGACGGGGCGGGCCCGGCTGGGGTCGGTCGTGTACCTGGCGGGCGGCAACGCCGGGCTGGCCGACGTGGCCGGCGATCTCGTCGTACGCATCGATGTCCTGGGGGCGGGACCGGGCACCAGGATCGAGCTGGCCGAGCTGCAGCTCGCCGGGGTTCGGGTCGACCGCGTTCTTACCCCGGCGTTCGACGAGGGCGGCCTGAGCACCGTGCGGTTGGTGATCACCGTCGACTGCCCGGTCGCGCTCCCCGGGCTCGCCCGCGGCGTCCTGACGTTACGCATCGTCCCCCCGGGCGGGCTCGCCCGCTCCGTCCGGCTGCCGCTGTCGCCGGACGGACGGCGAAGCATCGTGGTCCAGGCCGTCCAGACGCGGTGTGGCGTCGGCCCGACCTGAGCGCTGCCTCAGGGCTCGAGCAGGACGCCGAGCTGTTCGCGCAGCCGCGCCGGGTCCGTCGTCGGCGCCTCACACACGAACTGCCGGCAGACGTACGCCGCACCGGTGGCCCGCCCCTCCGCAAGTGGCCCGTTGACGGCGATGACGGCGCCGGGCGAGGTGCCCCGGCGGGCCAGCGCCAGCAGGTCGGGCCGGTCGAGCACGACGACCTCGGCTGGCCCAGCAACGAGCGCCTCGCCGACCGCACAGGCCCAGCCGGCAAAACGGGCGAAACGACCGAACAGCGGGGCGAGGGTCGCCAGACACTGCTCGGCCGCGGTGCGGTGCCGGTCCGAGCCGGTCAACGCGGCGTACGACAGGAGCGCGCCGGCCGCCGCGGCCGCCCCGGACGGGGTCGCGTTGTCGGTGGGATCCTGGGGACGGCGGACGAGTTGCTCGGCGTCGTCGGCGGTGTCGAAGAACCCGCCACGGCCGTCGATGAAGCGGGTGAGGACGACCTCGAGCAGCGCGTGCGCGCCGCGCAGCTGGTCGAGGTCGCCGGTGGCCTGGTAAAGCGTCAGCAGGCCCTCGGCCACGTCGGCGTAGTCCTCGAGCACACCCACGTGGGCGCCGACCGCGCCGTCGCGCGACACCCGCCGCAGCCGCCCGTCGACCCAGTGCAGTGATCGCACCAGCTCGGCGCAGCGCGACGCCGCCTCGACGTAGTCCGGCCGGCCCAGCAGCACACCGGCCTCGGCCAGCGCGGCGACGGCCAGGCCGTTCCAGGCGGTCACCACCTTGTCGTCGCGACCCGGTTGCGGGCGCGAACCGCGGGCCTCGAGCAGCCGCGCGCAGACGCTTGCGTAGCGGGCCTCGTCGGACGGCTCGGCCAGCCGTTGCAGCACCGACCTCCCGTGCTCGAACGTCCCCTTCGTCGTCACGTCGAACTGCTCCGCGGCCCACGCCCCGTCGTCGTCGCCGAGTACCTCGATGAGCTCGCGGGGGGTCCACGCGTAGGTCAGCCCCTCGACCCCGTCGGTGTCCGCGTCGAGCGCGCTGGCGAACCCGCCCTGCGGCGTCCGCAGGTCCCGCAGCAGGAAGTCCGCTGTCTCGATCGCCACCCGCCGGGCGAAGGACGACCCGCTCGCCCGCCACCAATGGACGTAGACCCGCAGCAGCAGGGCGTTGTCGTAGAGCATTTTCTCGAAGTGCGGCACCACCCACTGGCCGTCCACGGCGTAGCGCGCGAAGCCGCCGCCGAGCTGGTCGTACATCCCGCCTCGGGCCATCGCCTGCCCGGTCTGGTCGACCTTCTCAAGGCCCTCACCCGTCCGGGCGTGCCGGCGCAGCAGAAACTCCAGCACCATCGACGGCGGAAACTTCGGCGCCGACCCGAAGCCGCCGTGCACCCCGTCGTAGGACGTGCCGAGATTCTTGGCAGCCGCGTCGAGCAGCTCAGCGGTGACCTCTCCCCGCTCGCCGCTCGCCGGCTTGGCCAGCCGGGCGACGACGTCCGCGCCGGCCGCCTCGACCTCCCCGCGGCGGGTCTGCCAGGTCTGCGCCACCGACGACAGCACCTCACCGAAGCTCGGCATCCCGTGCTGACGCTCGTTGGGCCAGTAGGTGCCGCAGAAGAACGGTTCGCCCTTCGCCGTCAGGAACGACGTCATCGGCCAGCCGCCGTGACCCGTCATCGCCTGCACCGCCTCCATGTAGACGGCGTCGACGTCCGGCCGCTCCTCGCGGTCGACCTTGACGTTGACGAAGTGCTCGTTCATGTACGCAGCGGTGGTCTCGTCCTCGAACGACTCGTGTGCCATGACATGACACCAGTGACAGGCCGCGTACCCGATGGAGAGCAGAACTGGTAGGTCTCGTCGCCTCGCCTCGGCGAATGCGCCCTCCCCCCACGGCCACCAGTCGACCGGATTGTCTTTGTGCTGCAACAGATATGGGCTGGTCTCAGCGGCGAGACGGTTTGTCATCCTTGGCACCCGTTCCAGTGATGTCATGTGTCTCGTGACGTGCCCTCGACACATGAGTTGGACATACGAGATGGAAAACGCGTCGTGCCACCAGCTGTCAGACGAGGCCGCGACGACCGCACCAACCGTAGGTCCGGGCGCTCGGTTGCCCGCCCTGACCCGTGGAGCGCGCCACGGGGACGGCCTCGACAAGACGGTGCGGCGTCGAGTCGGGCGGGGATGCCGAGGCTTGCCCGGAGTGCCAGCTCGCCGTCGGGAAAGACCGAAGAACCAGCTATCGAGCCCGCGGTCCACCGATGCCCGCAGCACCATCAACGCAGCCATCCGGGCATCGACGTACCAGTGCGCCACCGGCCACCGGTCAGGGTCGACCAACGCAGTCTCCATCTGGTCGGGCTCGCTGTACCGGTCGGTGGCGACCGTCAAGTCCGGCAACACCAGAACCAGCACCGGCGGTCCCGACGCCGAGATCGTCAACATCTGCTCGTAGGCACCGTCCGTGTCCGTCGAAGCCAGAACCGATAGAGGCTGCCCTGGTCTTGCAGGACCCACAGTTCCCGGCCTTGGCTGGACCCGGCTGATGGTGCACGTAACGCTTTCTCCAGGATCTCCCGCGGCAGCTCACCGGGGACCTGACGGCGATGGAACTGACGCACTATCCGACGCTTGCGAACCACCTCGTCAAACTCCCTGTCGACCTGACGAGACAGTCCACGACCGGACCATCCCGGTTGTGCGCCAAGGCTCGGCCGCCGTAGCCCCACGCAACATGCCGGCAGCGCAGCATCGAAGAGTCGAGACGTCACCGGAGCGCTTTCAAAACATGGCCCGGCCGCGGTGCAACCGGCAGCAGCCGCTGACGGTCACGACCTGACACGACATCGGCGCCGACGTCATGGCTCACCCCGCATCCGATTGAGGTGTGCTTGCGACAAAGCCCGGCGGCTACCTGAGCTCGGCGTTTGAACCTTTGAGCCGTCGGGGACGAACCTGCCGGGCAGCGCCGCGATGCAGCGGTGCTGAGCCCTTGACCCCTTCAAGCCTTGGAGTACACATGCGCCGTATCACCAAGCTCGCCCCTCTGGCCGTCGCCTTGCCGCTGGCCCTGCCGTTCGTCGGCGTCGGTACCGCGTGGGCCGATGGCAGCGCGACCGCCAACTTGAGCCCCGTCGTGCTGAACGGCTCGCAGGGCAGCGGCACCGCGATGGTGACCGTGAAGGGCAACACCATCAATTTCACGCTTGCCGCGTCCGGCCTGGCCGACGGGCCGCACGCCGCGCACATCCACTTCGGGGCCAGTGCCCGTCACGAGTGCCCCATCGCCTCGGACAACACCGGCAAGCCCGATGACATGCGGCTCAGCACCACCGAGGGCGCCCCGGCGTACGGTGCGATCGTGGTTTCGCTGACCAAGTCCGGCGACACCAGCCCCGCGAGCGGCCTGGCCGTCGCCCGGTTCGGCTCCGGTACCAGCGTGCAGTACATGCGCGGCGGGATCACCGTGGCCCCCGAGGTCGCCAAGGCCGTCGAGGCCGGTCAGGCCGTCGTGGTGGTCCACGGCGTGAAGTACACCGGTGCCCGCGCCAGCATCAAAAGCGACCTGATGCCCAGCTTGCCCGCGTCGGCCACCGACCCGGCGATCTGCGGCGTCCTGGCCTCCGCGCCCAGCGGTGGCGCCGCCACCGGCGCCGGCGGAACTGCGCCCCAGCAGGACTCAACGCTGATCGCACTGGGTGGCGCGGCTCTGCTCGTCGCGGCCGGTACCGGCTCGCTCGTCGCGCGGCGCAACCGCCGCTGAGCGTGCCCACCGCTTCAAGCACATCCGCCCCCGGCCGCCGCGGCATCGTCGCTGCGGTGGCCGGGACCGCGGTCCTCACCGTCGCTGGGGTGCTCGCCTTGGTGGTTGGCCTTAGGCCGTCCAGTGGACCGCCGCAGCCGCCCCGCACCAACAACAGCAGTAGCGCTGCACCGAGTTCGGCCCCAGTCCCGCAAGCTGCCGCCGCCGCCGCCGGCAGCACGTTGGCCGTCAAAACCCTGCCCCGGTCACGACCGGTGGAGCTGCTGATCCCCTCGATCGGTGTCCACAGCGCAGCATTCGTCGGACTCGGCAAACAACCCGACGGCAGTCTTGAGGTACCGGCCGATTTCGGCCGACCCGGCTGGTTCACCGAAGGTCCCGCGCCAGGTCAATTCGGACCGGCGATCATCGCCGGCCACGTCGACAGCAAGAACGGCCCAGGTTTGTTCTACCGGCTCGGCGCGCTCCGCCCCGGTGCCGTCGTGGTCGTCCGTCGCGCAGACGGGGTACCGGCGCGTTTCACGGTGGACAAAGTCGAGCGCTACGCCAAAAGCCGTTTCCCGACCGTCGCGGTCTACGGCGACGCCAACCACCGCTCCGAACTACGCCTGATCACTTGCGGCGGGAACTTCGACGCCCAGACCGGCCACTACCTCGACAACATCGTTGCCTACGCCCACCTCGTCTGAGCCGTCGCAAACCGCGACGGCCCCACCCTCAGAAGGCCGCCATGACCCCGCGCCCACTCCGCACCGCCCTCCCGCTGCTGACCCTGGCCCTGCTGGTCACAGCTTGCTCATCCTCGACCACACCGTCGGCCGCCCGACAGCCAACACAACCACCCGCCACCGCGACGACACCGCCAACAGCCGGCTCCGCAACACCAAACGCCGCAACACCCAACGTCGCAA
>JAYTOZ010000205.1:0-1550 GCA_043747515.1 Frankiales bacterium
GCCGTCAGCGACCTCGAGCGGCGCTACCCGGCCGTCGGCCACCTGCAGCGGCTGCGGGTCACCCGGCGCGACGGCAACGGCGAGTGGGGCGGGCGGGTCAAGGACGTCGTGCTGGAGGGCGTCTCTGCCTCGGGCGCCGCGACGAGCGTGACGACGACCGGCGTCGGCATCTACAACGCCCACACCTGGCCCGCCTCCGGCGACGGGCTGCGATCGAGCTGGTGGCACGTGCACGCCTCGACGGCCAGCGGCGTCGTCTCGCAGTCTGTCGCGCCCCGGCTGGTCCTCGCGCCGGGCCTGCCGACCGGCCGGCTCACTGTCTCGCTCAAGAACACCGGGGACACCTCGTGGCCGGTCCCGGGTCTGCACCTCGCCGTGGCGAGCCCACCGGGCGAGGCTGATCCGCTGGTCGGCGGCCGCACCCGCCCGGGGGCGTTCGTCCGCAACGCCGGCCGGCCAGGGGCGAACGACATCGCCCCTGGAGAGGTCGCCGACTTCGCTTTCTCCCTCGACGCAACCGGCGTCCCGCCGGGCCTGCAGGGCCGCGCCTACCGGTTGCGCAGCGGCACCGGACCGCTGTTCGGCAGCACGGTGTCCTGGCAGATCCCGGTCGTCGTCGCCGTGCTGGCCGCCGCGCCGGCCGCGAGACCGACCGGACCGCCGGCCAGCGGTGACGCCCCGCCGCCGGTCTGGGCCGACGGCCACACCGTGGTCGTCCCCGTGCGCGGGAGCACCACCGTCCGGCTGACGGCGCGCAACACCGGCAACGTCACCTGGCCCGCCGGCGCTGTGACACCGGTGCGGCTCGGCACCAGCGGTCCGCGCGAGCGCACGAGCCCGTCGTACGGCGTGGACTGGCTGTCGCCGACCCGGCCGGCGCGGCTCGGCGCGGCCACGGCACCGGGAGCGACCGGGGGCTTCGAACTCGTGCTGCACGGGGCGGGTCGCCCTGCAGGGGTCAGCACGGAGGCGTTTGAGCCGACCTGGGACGGCCGGCGTTACCTCGGCGGCGCGACCACGTTGACCGTGGTGCGGGTCGACCCGGCGGTGCCGCATCTCGCGGCCGTTGCGACGGTGCCGCCGGCCGCACTACGGCTCACGAACAGCCCGACGGGGACGGCCACAGTCGTCCTGCGGCTGCGCAACCTGGGCGGCGTCGCCTGGCCAGTCGGACAGGAATCACTGACTTCCGGTGCGGCGTCGTCGTTCTCGACTGCTGCGTGGCGGACGACGTCGCGACCGCCCGCGCTCGCCAGCAATGCCAGCAGGCCCGGGGCCCGGGCGGTCTGGCCCGGCGAGGTCGGGGAGTGGCGGGTGCCGGTCTCGGCGTTCCACCAGGCCGTCGGCACCCGGTCCCTGGTGCTGTCGCCGGTCGGCGGCGGCCCGTCGGTCGCGACGTCGATCACCGTCACCCCAGCCGTTCTTGCCGGTGTCCTCGTCGCCGTGCACCCATCGGTCACGGTGCCCGCAACGGGTGTCGCGACCAGCTGGTTCGACGTCCGCAACACCGGCAACGTCGCCTGGCCGGTCGGCGGCGCGGTGCGGTCGGC
>JAYTOZ010000206.1:0-3576 GCA_043747515.1 Frankiales bacterium
GGTCACGTGGTCGAGCGGATGGTGTGGAACACCGGCGTGATCCGGTTCGGCCGGGTTCGCCGTCCCGGGATGCCGGTCGTGCGGGCGTGGACCCCGCCCCCGCCGCCACCGGTCGACGTGCCGCCGGCCGCGGCGCCGCTGGCCGCATCGGTCAGGCCGGTTCCCGTCATACGGCGTCCGAGCGCTGGCTCGCTCCTCCCGCTCGTGGGGTTGCCGAGCCGCCAACGTGGCCGGTCCTCGACGGTCGCGGCCCGCGCCGCGCACCTGGCGAGCACCGTCGTCGGTGCCACCAGCTTCACCGACGTCAGCCTGGTCCGGACTGCCTGGCGCACCGCCGGCGGCCGACTGCTGCCGACCGACCGCTGGCACGTCGTCGGCCTGGCCAAGCGGGTCGCGCTGCGCGACGCCCGCGTCGGTGACTTGGTCGTCTACGGCGCCCCGGCCGTGCACCTCGGGGTCTACATCGGCGCCGGCCGGATGGTCGATGCGAGCCGAATGCTCGGCCACGTCGTGCTGCGCCCGGTGTATTTCAGCCGGACCGTGCGATTGTTCCGGCTACCCGGCTGAGCGCCTGCGCTCAGTGCGGTGGGACTGGTTGCAGGGGCGCTCGCCCTCGTCGTAGGTCGCCAGCAGGACGCCGGCGGCGGCGGCGAACGCGGCGGGGAACAGGTCCTGCACGATCCGGAAGAACGCCTCGTCCCGCTCGCCGGTCCACATGCTGCTCGGGGGAACACTGCTGATGATCATGACGAGCCTCCGGTGGTGGCTCCCCGGGGAAGCCGACCGCACAAAGGTCCACCGCTGGCCTTCGAACGACCTTGGACCGAGCTTGGGGTGGTGCGGGGCGCTGGCTGTTGTCCCGCGGCCGATCGTGACGATGCGGTCGTCTCGAGCGGCGTGTCGCCGACCAGATCGTCACGATCGCGCCCGACGGAGCCCGGGCCGCGACGACGTACCGGGCAAGGCGTACGCCGTGTCCGGCGCACTCCCCCGTGCCCTGGCAACGCGCCGATAATCAACATTATGTCAGGTTGCTCTGTGCGCCGGCCGGCCTCCCGGACGCGCCGCCGCTGCGGCCCGGGGTGAGGGAGGATGCGCCCACAGACCCAACCAGAATGAGGAGCCCCATCCATGGCCGTACGCCGCGTCGTACCGCTGGTCATCGCCGGCGCACTCGGCATCGGCCTGGTGGTCGTGATCAAGTCGGTCAGCGGTGGCGGCACGGGCAGTGGCGCCGCGCCCGCCAAGCCACCGGTGGGCAAGGACTGCACCGTCGTCCACCTCACCGCCAGCAGCGAGAAGGCCGCGCTACTGCGTCAACTCGCCGCCGACTACGCCAAAGGTGGCCGCACCGTCGACGGCCGGTGCGCCGCCGTCGAGGTGGTCAGCAAGGCCAGCGGCGGGGCCGCCGACGCGTTGGCCCGCGGCTGGGACGCGACCGTCGACGGCCCGCGCCCCGATGTCTGGTCGCCGGCCGCGACCTCATGGACCTCGCTCCTGCGGCAGAAGACCACCGCAGCAGACAAGCCCGACCTGATCGGGTCGGCCAAGCCGCCGAGCATCGCGACCACCCCGCTGGTGATCGCGATGCCCAAGCCGATGGCGGTGGCGCTGGGCTGGCCCGGCAAGCCGCTCGGCTGGGGCGATGTGCTCAAACTCGCCCGTGACCCGCGCGGCTGGGGCAGCCTGGGTCAGCCCTACGGCGCGTTCACCCTGGGCAAGACCAACCCCAACTTCTCCACCAGTGGCCTGCACGCCACGATCGGCACCTACGTCGCCGCGACCGGTACCTCCAGCGACCTCACCGCACACGACCTCGCTGATCCCAAGGTGCAGGCCTACGCCAAGGCGGTCGAGTCCAGCGTCGTGCACTACGGCGACACGACGCTGACTTTCCTGTCCAACCTGCAGAAGGCCGACGACCAGGGCCGGGGCCTTGGCTACATCAGTGCCGTCGCCGTCGAGGAAAAGTCGGTCTGGGATTACAACCAGGGCAACCCGACCGGCGATCCGGCCACCCTCGGCACGCACCGCAAGCCCCGGATCCCGCTCGTCGCGATCTACCCCAAGGAAGGCACCCTGGCCTCCGACAGCCCGTACGCCGTCCTGGACGCGCCCTGGGTCGGCGACGCGCAGCGGGCCGTCGCCAAGGACTTCCTGACCTACGTGCGGGGCGCCGGGCCGCAGCAGCGGTTCGCCGACGCGGCCTTCCGCGGCTACGACGGCAAGCCCGGCGCAAAGATCATCCAGTCGGACGGCCTGCTGCCCGCCGAACCCAAGACGCTGCTCAGCCCACCCGCTCCCCCGGTCCTGGCCCAGGTCCAGGCGCTGTGGGCCCAGCAGCGCAAGGCCGCCCGGGTACTGCTGGTCATCGACACCTCCGGCTCGATGGGGCAGAGCGCCGGCAGCGACACCAAACTCGAGCTCGCCAAACGGGCGGCCCTCAAGGCGCTCGACCAGTTCAGCCCACGCGACGACGTGGCCCTGTGGTCGTTCTCCACCCCGCAGCAGGGCGCCCCGACGCCGTACCAACAACTGGTCCCGTTCAGCCCGATCAGCACCGGCAAGGCGGCGTTGCGCAAACAGATCGGTGGGTTGGTACCGCAGGGCGGGACCGCGCTCTACGCCACGACGCGGGCCGCGTTTCGCCTGCTGTCGGCCAACGCCGACACCAGCAAGATCAATGCTGTGGTGCTGCTCACCGACGGCCGCAACGAGTACCCACAGGACACCGACCTGCCGGGCCTGGAGCGGGAGCTCTCCCCCGAGGACACCTCGCACGCAGTGCGGGTCTTCCCGATCGGGTACGGCGCGGACGCCGACCTGCCGAGCCTGCGCGGCATCGCCGATGCCTCCCGGGCCGCGGCGTACGACGCCTCCGACCCGGCCTCGATCGACAAGGTCTTCACCGCCGTGCTGTCGAACTTCTGACGTGGGCAAGGTCCGCGACGAGCTGACCGATCCGTGGGGCAGCTTCCTCGGGGCGGTGCTCGGCGGCGCAACCTGGGCGGTCGTCACCGGTCCGGTGGGCATCGCCGCCGGGCTCGGGGTCGGCGCCGTCGTCTATGGCGTGAAGGTCGCGGCCGGGGTGCTGCTCGGCGGTCCCGACAAGCAACCGGACCCGCCGGCGCGGCTGCCCCGGCCGGGCCAGGGCACGACCGCCGCGCGCTGGCTCGAGCGGGCCGAGGCCGCCGTCGCGGCCCTGCGCGAGCAGGCCGCCGAGCCCTTCCCGGGTGCGACCGCGGTGGCCGCCGAACACACCGCCGAGCAGGCCGGTGGCGTGCTCACGGCCCTGCACCGGCTCGGCGCGCAGTCCGCCGCGGTCGCGCAGGCGCTGGTCCGGGCCGAGTCGGTCGGGCTCGACGAGCAGGCCGCTGAGCTGCGCTCGCAGGCCGGCGCCAGCCCGACCAACAGCTCGGCCCGGCGCTCAGCCGATGCAGTCGCAGACCGGGTCGCGGCCCGGGACCGGTTGCGCGCAACCAGGGCCGAGCTCGACGCCCGGATGCAGTCCTGCGCCCTCGGGCTCGAGGGCCTCGTCGTGCGCATCGCCGAGTTGCGCGCGATGGCCACCGACGC
>JAYTOZ010000207.1:0-13249 GCA_043747515.1 Frankiales bacterium
ATGGTGACCGAGCTGCTGCAGCAGGTCCCGGACGGGCGGCTGCGCCTGTGGGCGCACGGCGACCGCCAGGAGGCGACCGCGCTCGCCTCCAGCCTGGGCTTCCGCCGCAGCCGGGTGCTGTTCCAGATGCGGCGCTCGCTGACCGAGCCGCTCGCGGAGCCGGTCACGCCGGACGGCGTCGTGCTGCGCACCTTCGTGCCCGGGCAGGACGAGCGGCCCTGGACCGAGCTCAACAACCGGGCCTTCGTCGACCACCCGGACCAGGGCGGCTGGGGCGTGCACGAGGTGGAGCTGCGCGAGAAGGAGCCGTGGTTCGACCCGGCCGGCTTCTTCCTGGCCGAGCGGGACGACCGTCTGGTGGGGTTCCACTGGACCAAGGTGCACGGCGGCACGGCGCACGAGGGCCACGACCACGAGCCGATCGGCGAGGTCTACATCGTCGGTGTCGACCCGGCCGAGCAGGGCCGCGGCCTCGGGCCGGCGCTGACCCTGATCGGGCTGCGCTCGCTACGGGACCGGGGCCTGAGTTCGGTCATGCTCTACGTCGACGAGGACAACACCAACGCGATCCGGGTCTACGAACGGCTCGGTTTCGAGCGCTATGCCACCGACGTCTGTTTCTCGCGTGGATGAGCGTTGCGCAGGGTCGTTCACCTGACGGTGGCGTGAGCGCCGTCACATGGCCTCCTGCGCGACATCTGGAGTTCGCCGTCCGTTCACCTGCGAACCGGGGCGTGGCCACCTGCGCTGCCTAGCGTCGAGGTTGACGAGGGCGCATTCCGTCGTACGACGGAGCGTCGGCGACCCTCCCGAACCGAAAGGTCCTCCCCGTGCAGGTCACCCGCACCGGCCAACTGGCCGGTCTGCTGCTCACCTCCGCGCTCGCGCTCACCGCCTGCGGCAGCGGCGACAACACCAGCAAGACCACCAACGCTGCAACCAAGCCGGCCGCGACCGGCGGCACCACCGCCGACGCCGCCTGCGCAACCGGCTCGCTCAGCGCCCAGGGCTCGACCTTCCAGGCCAACGCCGAACTGCAGTGGAGCAAGGACTTCGCGGCGAAATGCAAGGGCGCCCAGGTCGCCTACCAGGGCACCGGCTCAGGCGCCGGCAAGACGGCGTTCGGCAACGGCACGGCCGACTTCGGTGGCACCGATTCGCTGCCCAAGGACGCTGAGCAGGCGGCCGCCGACAAGACCTGTGGCAGCGGCAACAAGGGCGTCGTCACGCCGATCGTGGCGGGGGCCGTCGTGCTCACCTACAACCTGCAGGGGGTCGACAAGCTCGTGTTGTCGCCCAAGACGGCCGCCGGGCTGTTCCAAGGCAAGATCAAGCAGTGGGACGACGCGGCGGTCAAGGCCGACAATCCGACCGCCAAGCTGCCGAGCATCCCGGTCGTGCCGATCCACCGAGGCGAGAAGTCCGGGACCACAAAGATCTTCTCCAGCTGGCTCCTCAAGAACGACGCAGCCGACTGGAAGCTCGGCGCCGACGAGACGCTGACCTGGCCGGGCGGCCAGTCCGCGAAGGGCTCGGACGGCACCACGACCACCGTCAAGCAGTCCAAGGGCGGGATCACCTACACCGAGCTGAGCTTCGCCGCGCAGCGAGGCCTGCCGATCGCCGACATCGTCAACAAGAGCGGCAAGGCGATCACCCCGAGCGGCGCCAGCGTCGGGAGCGCCCTGAAGACGGCCAAGGTCGACACCGCCAAGGGCGACGTCCGGATCAGCCCGGACTACGCGACGGCCACCCCCGACGCCTACCCGCTGGCTGCCCCGTCGTACGTCCTGACCTGCGACAAGGGCAACAAGAACGCCGCCTTGCTGAAGGCCTACCTCACCTACGTGCTGACCGACGGCACAGGCGTGCTCGACAAGCTCGGCTACGCGCCGCTGCCCGACGAGATCGCCACCCAGGCCAAGGCCAAGGTCGCGGCGCTGGCCTGATCCGGTGCGGTGTGTGGGTGGCCCCAGGTCCGCCCGCACACCGCGGCCAGCCGCCCCCGTCGGGCCGCCCGGGGCCGGCTGCCTACCCTGGGCCCGACAGCCGCCGACGACAGGACAGCAATGGCCTCGCCCACGGTCACGTCCCCCGAGCGATCGCTGCGGGGCGACCCCCGCCGCCTCGGTGACCGGGTCTTTCGCGGCCTGTCCACCGGGTCGGGCCTGCTGGTGCTCGTGGTCATCGTGCTCATCGCGGTTTTCCTGGTGCAGAAGTCGATCCCGGCGCTGCGCGCGGACAGCACCAGCTTCCTGACGACCAAGCTGTGGACCCCGGACAACAGCCCGCCGGTCTTCGGGATCGCCGCCCTCGCATTCGGCACGCTGCTGTCGAGTGTGATCGCCCTGCTGATCGCCGGGCCGATCGCCCTCGGCATCGCGCTCTACATCAGCGAGTACGCCCCCCGCCGGCTGGCCAAGCCGGTCGGCTATCTGGTGGACCTGCTCGCGGCTGTGCCGAGTGTCGTCTACGGCCTGTGGGGGCTGTTGTTCCTGGTGCCCTACTCCGGGGCCTTCCAGCAGTTCCTCGGCGACCACCTGGGCTTCCTGCCGCTGTTCGACCTCGGCACGAACGGCGTCGTCGGCCGCAGCGTGCTGCTCGCCTCGCTCGTGCTCGCGCTGATGATCCTGCCGATCATCGCGGCGATCAGCCGGGAGATCTTCCTGCAGGTGCCGCAGGCCAACCGGGAAGCCGCCCTCGCCCTCGGCGCGACCAAGCTCGAGATGATCCGCTATGCCGTGCTGCCCTACAGCCGTTCCGGCGTGACGGGGGCGCTCATGCTCGGCCTGGGCCGGGCTCTCGGCGAGACGATCGCGGTGGCCCTGGTCCTGTCGCTCGCACCGACCACGAGTTTTCACATCCTGGACGCAAATATCGGTGGCAACACGATCGCCGCCAACATCGCCGCGCAGTACCAGGCCGCCGAACCGCTCGGTCAGCAGGCGCTGATCGCCTCCGGGCTGGTGCTGTTCGTCATCACCTTCGCGGTCAACGGTCTGGCCCGCTACGTCGTCGCCCGCGGCGGCCGCCGGACCGGCGCCGCGTGACCAGCACCGCCCCGACTGTCAGCCCCAGCCTGCTGGCCGGCAGCGGCCGGCGGCTGACCCCACCGATCCTGCTCGCCCTCGTGGCCGGCACCGTGCTGGTCAGCCTGCTGCTGTTCGCGGTCACCCCGCTGCAGGGCCGAGCCGACTTCGTCGTGTTCACCGTCCTGCTGTTCGCCATCGCCCAGACCGGCGTGTCGTTCGCTCTCGAGGGCCGCCGGTTCGCCGCGGACCGGTTGCTGTCGCTGCTGGTGCACCTGAGCCTGCTGGCGGCACTCGTCCCACTCGTGGCCGTCCTCGGCTACACCGTCGTCAAGGGCCTGAAGCGGCTCGACGTGCAGTTCCTCACCCACAACCTCAACGGCATCGGCCCACTCGACACCAACGGCGGCGAGTACCACGCGATCATCGGCACGCTCCAGCAGGTGCTGATCGCCATCGTCATCGCCACGCCGATCGGCCTGCTGGTCGCCATCTACATCACTGAGTACGGCCGGGGCGCCCTCGCCTCGGCGATCCGCTTCGTCATCGACGTGATGACCGGGATCCCGTCGATCGTGGCGGGTCTGTTCATCTTTGCATTCCTGGTGATCGGTCTGCACCAGGGCTACTCCGGCTTCGCGGCCGCGCTCTCGCTGACGATCCTGATGCTGCCGGTCGTAGTCCGCTCGGCCGAGGAGATGATCAAGCTCGTCCCGGACGAGCTGCGCGAGGCGTCGTACGCGCTGGGCATCGCGAAGTACACGACGATCCTGAAGGTGGTGCTGCCGACCGCCTCGGCCGGCATCACCACCGGCGTGATGATCGCCATCGCACGGATCACCGGCGAGACCGCGCCGCTGCTGCTGACCGCGTTCGTGACGCCGGCGACCAACCTCGGCCCGTTCTCGGGCAAGCAGACCGCCATCCCGACGTTCATCTTCGACCAGGCTGGTCAAGGTCAGGACATCACCTATGACCGGGCCTGGGCGGCTGCGCTCACCCTGATCGTGATCGTGCTGACGTTGTACGCCGGCGCCCGGTTGCTGACCCGCCGCAACATCCTGGCCCGGAGGTAGCTCGTGTCCAAACGCATCGAGATCGTCAGACTGTCGGCCTTCTACGGCAGCTTCAAGGCGATCGACGACATGAGCCTGACCATCGAGCCGAAGTCGGTCACCGCCTTCATCGGCCCGTCCGGCTGCGGTAAGTCCACCCTGCTGCGGACGATCAACCGGATGCACGAGGTGCTCAGCGGTGCGCGGGTCGAAGGCAGCCTGCTGCTGGACGACCAGGACATCTACGCCGACGGCGTCGACCCGGTCGCGGTCCGCCGGATGGTGGGCATGGTCTTCCAGCGACCAAATCCGTTCCCCACCATGTCGATCTACGACAACGTCGCGGCCGGCCTGCGGCTCAACGGCGAGCGGTCCAAGTCGACGCTCGACGCGACCGTCGAATCGGCGCTGCGCCGGTCGAACCTGTGGAACGAGGTGCAGGACCGGCTCGGCAAGCCCGGGATGGGCCTGTCCGGCGGGCAGCAGCAGCGGCTGTGCATCGCCCGGGCAATCGCCGTCGAGCCCGAGGTGCTGCTCATGGACGAGCCGTGCTCGGCCCTGGATCCGATCTCCACCCTCGCCATCGAGGATCTGATGAGTGAGTTGAAGGACAGCTACACGATCGTCATCGTGACCCACAACATGCAACAGGCGGCCCGGGTCTCAGACCGCACCGGTTTCTTCACCATCGACGGCACCGGCCAGCCGGGCCGGCTCATCGAGATCGACGACACCCAGAAGATCTTCTCGAACCCGACCGAGAAGCGGACCGAGGACTACATCACCGGCCGCTTCGGCTGAGTGCCGCTGACGTCGGGCCCTGGCGGGGTTCCCCCACCGCCAGAGCCCGACGGGTCAGTGCGCTGCCTGGACCAGGCGGTCGACCTGCTGGTCCAGCCCCTGCTGGTCGCTTCCCTTGTCGTGGTCGATCACGTTGACCCGGCACGGCGTCGAGGCGATGCCGTTGGCGACGACCTCCAGCAGTGAGAGCCCGAGCTCGAGATCGGCCGGCACATGCACCTGGGTGGTGACAGTCAGCGAACCGGTTGCGACGCCCATGCTGGAGTGGTCGGAGGTCCGGCAGTAGCGCACCGCACCGCTGCGCGCGTTCCGGACCCGGACGAGTGGGTAGTTCGTCGCCGCCGAGTAGTCGTCGCCATACCCCTGGGCCTGCGAGAGCCCGTTGAACTGCTGGCCGGACAGGGTGAACACGGTGTCCGGCGACACCTGCCGGGGGCACGTTTCGATCACCGGGCGCCAGGCATCCTGTGGGGCCTCGCTGTTGGTGTAGGCGTACATCTCCTCCTTGTCCTCCCGGGCCCAGAGGACCTGACCGTTCGGCAGCGGCAAGAGCCGTCCCTGGTACGTCGGGCAGTTGGCGTTCGGCGCGTCGCTGACCCGGGCGAGGGCGTTCCCGTCGAATTCGAAAAAGCGCGACGGAGCAAGGAAATTGCCCGACGAGCCGTCCACCGGACCGGCCGTGAACAGCACCTTCCCGCCCGGCAGGAGCGCGCCCGGGCCGTCCTTGCTGCCCAGCGGATTGGCGTCACCGGGCTGCATCGGGATGGTCGGCCCGGCCGACCAGCTGCCGGCGTCGGTCGCGGTCGCGCCCGAGCTGTAGAGCGCGGTGCGTCCGGCATTGGCACCGACGAAGAAGGCGCGCCCGTCGGGCAACAAGATGCCGGGACCGATCTCGGCCGAGGCGTTCTCGATGATGTTTGCCGGCAACGTGCCCGCTGAGACCCACGCATTGCTGGCCACGTCGTACTTCTCGGCGTTGCCGCTGGCGTCGGTCTGCACGGTGACGACGGTCGAGTCGGGCATCAGCACCCAGGACTCCTCCGACGAGCGGGTGCCCTTGGCTGGACCTGCCGCCCAGGTGTCCGGCCCCGGCGTGAAGATGAAAACGTTGGTGTTGTCGATCTCGCCGACCAGCACCCGCCCGTCGGGGAGCACCGTGATCGGCGGATCGCCGAGCTGCGTCGCTCCGGGTGGCGAGGCAAGGACGGTCCAGCTGTCGGTCAACGGGTCGTAGATCTCGACGCCGATCGCCTCGTCCTGGGCCTGGCTGCCGCTGGTGTCGGTGTATTCGCCGCCGGCAACCAGGAATCGGCCGTCGGCAAGGACCGCCGAGGCGAAGTACTTGCGCGCGATGGTGCTGTCAGCCAGCCTGGTCCAGGTGCCGCCGTAGCCGCCGCTCGCGTCGGCCTCGAGCTTCCACCACCGGTGTGTGCCGTAGCCGCCGGCGTTCTCGTTGAGCAGGATCGAGCCGTCGGTGAGCAGGAACACCGGCCCGGCATTGCCCGAGCAGACGATGTTGGTCATCCACTGCCAGCCCAGGCAGACCCACTTGGCGACCCAGTAGGCCGCCTGGCAGACCCAGTTGGCCACCCAGTACCACGCCTGGCAGACCCAGTTGGCCACCCAGTAGAAGGCGTCACACAGCCAGGAACAGGGCCACCAGTCGCAGCATTCGTTGTGGCCCCTGTCGGCCCAGGAGCTGCAGGCGCTTCGGCCGTGGTCGGCCCAGGACGAGCACTGGTTGCGACCTCGGTCGGCCCACGAGGAGCAGGCGGCGCTGCCCTTGTCGGCCCATGACGTGCAGATGCTCGTGCCGCGGTCTGCCCAGTCGCGGCAGACCGCGTACGCGATCGTGCGTTTGGACGAGCAGATCGAAGCAATTGATGACCAGGTACCAGGCATTGTCGTCACACCTCCATGGGGGTAGCGCGGTTGGGGTCGAGCAGGGCATCGATCGCACGCCGGAACTCACGACGTGAACGGGTCAGCCCATAGGCCTTGCCGGCGCCGGCGCCGGCGATCGCGCCGAAGAGCGCCAGCGGGCTCAGGGCGAGCAGCCGCAGCGACGGGCCGCCGGTCAGCACGGCAAGCCCGGCCAGCGTGAGCCCACCGGCCGCTGCCATCGCCCGCGCACCGGCGCTGCAACCACACTCGTCGAGCAGCTCGGTGAGGTGTTTGGCCGTCGCCTCGGCGTGAGCGGGGGCCAGATGATCGAGCTCGAGCCGCACCTGCTGATGGCGCAACCCGTGCCGCCGGTCCCGGGCCGCGACCAAGTCCTCGGTCGTGCGCAACGTCACGGTCTTCGGTGCTACCGGCCGGACCAGGGCGGGCGTCGATGCGGTCATGCGTGCCTCCTCGGGGTGGTTGACGATGCAGACGCCGTCACCCGCGCCGTGATACGCCCGGCCGGTGGGCGCGGTACCCGCGCGAAGATCATGTACGGGCGCCCGGCCACTGCCTGCCCTCAGCCGCGTGTGACCTCAGCCCGGCGCGCCCACAGCACCGCCGCCAGCGCCGGCACCCCTGCCGCCAGGGCGAAGCCGAGCCCGGTCACCATCGGCAGGGCCACCCCGAGCCCGCCGCCGAGCGCGAACGCCAGCTGCAGGGCGGTCTCGGACCTTGCGAACGTCCCGCTCGTGCGACGCGGCGGCACGTGCGTCTGCAGTGCGGCGTCCAGGGAGTACTTCGCCAGCGACCCAGCCAGACCACTGACCCCGACCGCGAGCGCCGCGGTGCCGGCGCTGGGCAACAGCACCGCCAGCAGGCAGCAGCCAGCAGGCGCGGCCAGCGCCATCGACCCGGTCAGGCCCGCCGCTGCCCGGGCACTGATCCGACTGGCGAGCGCTGTCCCCAGCAGCTGACCGGCCACGGCCGCGCCGAGCACCAGGGCCACCACCGCCCCCGGCGCCCCCTTGCTGCGCAGGTCGAACGCGAGGAACACCGTGAGCAACCCGGCGACGACCCGCAGGGCCACGGTCGTCCACAGCGGGCGGCGTACGGCGTCCGGGGCGTCCCGCAGCCGGTAGACCCCACCGGCGACCTGCGCGCTGTCACGGGCCTCGTCGACGTGCCCGGGCAGCCGGAGGGCCACGATCGCCCCGGCGAGCAGGATCAGGCTCGCAAGGCGCAACACCCAGTCGCTGCCGAGGGTTTTCGCCACACCGACACCGAGGCCAGCAGCCGCCGCACCGGCCGCGGTCGCGGCGATGTTCAGCCGGGCGTTGGCGGCGACCAGGCCGAGCGCCGGTGGCCGAACCCGCACGACCGCGGCATAACGGGCCACCCCGTAGGCGCGGGCCAGCACCAGCACGACGAACGCCTTGGGGTAGAGGGTCAGGCTCGTCAGCGCCCCCGCCAATGACCAGGCGACGAGCCCCCGGCCGCCGGTCGTGGCGGCGAGCACGGTGCGCCGGCCGTGCCGGAACCGGTCCAGCAGCGGTCCCGCGACCGGCACCAGCAGCGAGAACGGCAGCAGCGCCAGGACGAGATAGAGGGCGACCCGGGTCCGGGCCTGACCGAGGGGCACCGAGAAGAACACCGTGCCGGCCAGGGCCACGGCGATCAGGGCGTCCCCGGCGGCTTGCAGCGCGTGCATCCACAGCAGTGCCGCGAGGCCGCTGGAGTCTGCGCCGTCAGCGGCGGCCGCACTGCGTAGCCGCCGGACGACCGTTCGGGACGCGCCCACCAGCGCGCTGCGCGCAGCCGTGACCCGTCCTGCTGCGGCCCCGTCGGCGCTCACCCGATCACGGTGTCGCAGGGCCCACTGTCAGTGCTTGGGCGGCAGCGACTTCGCGGCCTGCTTGGCCTGCTTGGCCGTACGCCGGGACACCCGGCTGGCCGCGTGCGGGAGCGACTCACGACCGCCGGTGTCCGCAGCGGCGAGCAGCAGACCGCCGAGCAGGCCGAGGTTTTTGAAGAAGTGGACCTGCTGCTGCTGCTTGGCGGCAGCGTCCGGCGCCGCCCAGAACGGGTGCCCCACATAGGTCGTCGGCACGAGGGTGCCGGCGAGCGCCAGCGCGGCGAGGCGTGGGAACCGACCGGTCGCGAGGGCGAGCCCACCCACCAGGTGGGTGGCCGCATTGACCCGGACGAGCTGTTCGGGCGAGGACAGCCCGACGGCGCGGACCGCGGCGACCCGGCCGCCGGGCTTGCGGAGGGCATCGACACCGCCGACGACGAACATGCTGGCGAGCAGGGGACGGGCAAGGCTGCTGGTGGGGCTCACGGGTGCTCCTCGAGTCGGGCGGGATCTGGGCGGCTCCTACCCAGCTCGGGCCGGGCTATCCGGCCGCGCCGGCCCGGCCCTTCAATGCCTGCAGCAGCGGTGCGCCATCTTTGATCTTGTCGGCGGCGGGCACCTGCACCACCACCTTGGTGCCGAAGTCGAACAACTCGAGCGTGGTGGTCGACGCGATCGACTTGCCGGCGGTCTTCGCCGACCCGGGCAGCTGCACCACCTGGACGTACTTGCGCAGCCGGCCCGAGCCGTCGATGTAGGCATCGAACGGCAACGTCTTGAGCCCGCTGGCGGCCAGCCCTTTCTTCAGCACGTCCTTGCTCAGCCCGGTCGAGGCGTCCACCGCCTTCTGGACATCGATCGTGCCCTTGTAGTGGGTCGTCTGCTCGCCCCGGACCTGCTCCCTGCCGACCTTCTGCACCCCGTTGCTGACCCCCTTCAGGGCCGCGAACGACGAGCTCGGATCGGTGCTGCTGCCGAGTGAGGTGCCCCCGACGTCGGCCAGCGACAGCTTGTAGAACGTGTCCGGCATCTTCGGCAGCGCCAGATAGAGGTTGCCACCGGTGATCCGCTCCTGGATGCTGCCGCCCTGGCCGCCGGAGTCCAGCTTGAGGTTGAGGGTGCCGGTCTTGGCGCCGTAGTCAAAGGCCCCGTCGCCGGTGAAGGTGACCTTCTGGGCGCCACTGGAGGTCTCGCTGGTCAGCACGAACTTGCTCGTTCCTGCTCCGATCACCTTGTCGCCGGCGGCCCGAACGGCCGCGACCGGATCGGCGTTGACCGCCGCCTTGCCGCTTCCACCGCCGCAACCAGCCGCGAGCAGCGCGGTGAGCACCGCCGCCGCGGTCAGGGACGGGCGGGAGCGGGCCAGCAGCATGCGGTCTCCAGGAGGTCCGGGGGTGGGCCTTCAGTGTCTCCCAGACCGGGCTGGGCACACCACCGGCACGTCGTCAGGCCACCAGCGCAGCCCCCGGCACGAGCGCCGCCAACGTCGCTGCGCGGACCGCCGTGTCCTGGCTGTGCACCAGCTGGAACGCCGCCGCCCGCAGCAATCGCTGCTCGGGCGCGGCCGAGTCCATCCCCTGACCGCCGCGCGAGGCGAGCAGTGCGGTCGCACATTCCAGCCCCAGCAGCAGCGCCCGCGCCCGCACCGCGAGTCGCTCTGCCAGCCGTTCGGTGCGGTGCACCTCGTCGAGCAGCCGGTACGCCGTACCGCGCAGCTCGAGCACCTGCTCCCGCAGCGCCTCGGCGGTGGCCGGGGCCCGCTCCTGCAGCAGCTCGAGTGCGGCGAGGGCGATCCCGAAGGTCGAGGGCTGGACGTTTGCGTTGCCCGCGGCGTCAGCGATCCGCCACTCGTCGGCGTCGAGGACCGCCGTGACGCACACGTCCGGCAGGTGCAGCCCGTCGTAGCGGACCGCATGGGTGCTCGTGCCACCCATCGCCGCCAGCGCCAACTCGCCGCCGCTGTGCAGCCCCGGCGAGCGCGTGGGCACGATCCCGAAGACGACCTCACCGGTCGCGGGAGCGAGCGCACCGACGAGCACCAGGTCGAGCATCGGCCAGCCCGTGCACCACGGCTGTGGGCCGGTGAGCGACCAGCCGCCGTCGACGCGCTCGGCGTGGACCGACGGTCGCGCGGTGCGCAGGTTGCTCCACGCGACGCCGCCCTGCAGCCGGCCGCTGCACAGGTCGGCCAGGTGCGCGCGCTGCAGCGCAACGTTGTCGGACAGGGCCAGCGACCGGACGACGGGCCCGTGCTGGAACCACACGAACCACGCGTCGGGGCTGGCTCCGGCCAGTGCCTCGTTGACCTCCCGCTGGCCGGCGGCGCTCAGGCCGCCCAGCTCGGCCGGGCCGTAGACGGCCAGCAGGCCGGCCGCCGCGAGCTCACCGACCACCGCCCGGGTGACGCCGTCACGTTCGAGCCCGGCCGCGCGGTCGGCCAGCGAGCTGATCAGGTCCTTCACGTCGGCTCCTGCTGGTTGACACTCTGCGGACGGGCGGCGCCGCACAGGCTCAGCAGCGCCGCGAGGCCGTCGGGTGTCCCGGGCCAATGCCGCTCGAGCGCGGGCACCCCGGCCCGACGTACGACGGTCCGCAGGACGAGCGCGACCAGGATCGCGTCGTCTGCATAACCCAGCACCGGGATGACGTCGGGGACGAGGTCGATCGGCAGCGCCAGGTAGCCGAGCAGCAGCCACAGCCGCACCCGAATGCCACGTGGCAGCGAGCCGTCGCGGGCCAGCCTCGGGAGCAGCCGGAGCAGGTCGGGCAGCAGGCGCAGCGCCTCCCGCAGGCCGGTGCCCCGCGGTTTCGCGGCGAGCAGCGCGCCGAGCAGCAGCAGCCACGCCAGGACGAGCCCGACGACAGCAGCCAGGAGCAGCCGGCCGGTCACCGCTGCGGATTGGCGGCGAAGAACGCCCAGGCGAGGGCCGCGCCGTCCGTCGGCCAGGCGTGCCCGAGTCGGGCGCGCAGCAGCAACCGGGCCGGCGCTGCCGCCCCGTCGACGTGCTGCCAGAACCGCACCGTGACCTGCGCCGAGCGCAGCCGGGTCCGCAGCTCCCCGTCGTGGACCCGGCCGGCCGCCGGCACGGTGCGGTCCGCGAGACCCTGCACCTGCAGCACTGCAACGGGCCGGCCTGGTCGGCAGGTGGTCGCCTCCAGCGGACCCGCGAACGACGCGATCGCGGCGACGACCCCGGCCCGCTCACAGGCGTAGCGGTGGGCCATCATGCCGCCGTTGGAGAACCCGGCGAGGAAGATCCGGCGCGGATCGATTGGGTGGGTGGCCTGGACCCGGGTGATCAGCGCGTCGAGATAGCCGACGTCGTCGACCCGGCCGGTTTTGGCGCGGCCACAGCACAACCCGGCGTCCCAGGAGCCTTCATAGCTCTGGGCGTAGGCGACGATGAAGCGCCCGACTCCAGCCAGCCGGGCCCACCGCTGCTCGCGCTGGGCGAACTGCAGGCCCTGCCGGTAGCCGGCGAGCGCGATCACCAGCGGCGCCGACCTCGGCAGCCCGTGCGGCACGAAGATCCGGTAGGTGCGACGTCGGTTGTCCTGCACCCAGAAGACGTCCTCGCGCAGGTCGCGTCGCACCTCGGCAGGTGGCGGCAGCGCCTGGCCGACGAGCCGGATCCGGGCAAACCCGTCCACGGTCGGGGGGAGCACCTCGACGCTCGCGCCAGCCGGCAGCGGCGAGTCCGCCGTGACAAGACCGGGCAGCCCCGGTCCGCCCACCTGCGCAGGTGGGCTCGCGTGGGCGGACGCCGGCCGGTGGCCTGCCGCCACGGCGCCGGCGATCAGCGCGATGACGATGGCGAGCCCGGTCGCCGGCGCGGCAAGGCGACGCCCTCGCTGGCTCAGCGATCCGGGCATGCCGCCAGCTTAAGCGGGCACGGCCGCAGCTGGCAGAGCAACGAGTTTTGTCAGGTCCCGCTCACCCATCAGGCCGTACGCCGCACCGAGGCCAACCCACAGCAATGTGGAGGTCGTCAGGGCAAGCAGCCGGAACTCCCAGAGCAGGCCGGCCGGCACGTCCAACCGATCGGGGTTGCCCGGCAGCAGGAAGGTGAGCGCCACCGTCGCGACCAGCACGGCTGTCACCGCCAGCTCCCGCAGAGAAGCCCGGGCCGGCAGCCGGCGCCACACCCGGACGGCCAGCACCGCACCGACGATGCCGATCACGAGCACTGAGAGGTAGGCGTTGGTGCGCAAGCCCAGGGTGTCCGGATCGCCGACCCCCGGCGGGTTGGCTGGGTAGCGCAGGAACGGCACCAGGAACACACCGAACCACGCTGCGGCGGCCAGGGTGACCGACCCCCGCCAGGGGTCCGGGTCCGGACCGGCGCGGTGCAGGACGGCGTACAGGATGCCGAACAGGACGCCGAGCGCGACGCCGGTGGCGAGGGTCGCCACGACGAACCCGACATGCTGGGTGCTGCGGCTGAAAACCTCGCCATGGTGGGCAACGGCCTGTCCGATAGCCAGCGCCCGGGCATCCGCAGCGGCCGTGCGCGCCGCCTCGAGCCGCACGGCCCGATCCATCAGCGGCTCGGCCAACCCGAAGCCGAAAGCCCCGGCCAGCAGTCCGCCGACCGCTCCCGCCAGGACCCCGCGGCGCAGCCCGC
>JAYTOZ010000208.1:0-7035 GCA_043747515.1 Frankiales bacterium
TCGAGCGTGTCGCACCAGCTCACGATGCTGCAGAAGAAGGGGTTCCTTCGGCGCGATCCCTCAAAGCCCAGGGCCGTCGACGTCCGGCTCCCGGGTGAGGTGGCAGCCGCCCTCGAGCGGGCGGTGGACGAGGCTGCCGAGCGGGCTGCGCATCCCCAGCCGGCCTATGTCCCGGTTGTCGGCCGGATCGCCGCGGGCGGTCCGATCCTCGCCGAGCAGCTGGTTGAGGAGGTGTTCCCGCTCCCCCGCGAGCTCGTCGGCAGCGGCACGCTGTTCCTGCTCAAGGTGGTCGGTGACTCGATGATCGATGCTGCAATTGCCGATGGCGACTGGGTGGTCGTCCGGCAGCAACCGACCGCCCACAACGGGGAGATCATCGCGGCCATGATCGACGGCGAGGCGACGGTGAAGACGTACAAGAAGTCGGGTGGCCATGTGTGGCTGCTACCGCACAACCCGGCGTACGAGCCGATCGACGGTGACGCGGCCGTCGTGCTGGGACGGGTCGTGACCGTGCTCCGCAAAATCTGAGCGGGGCCCGCCGGCTCAGCGTTGGAAGGACGTCAGTTCTGAGGCCAACGCTGGGCCGACCCGGGCCTCGAGGTGGGTGCCATCCGCTTCGTGTCGTTCGGTGAGCACCTCCCCCTCGGAGTGGATGCGGCTCACCAGCGACCCCTGGACGTAGGGCAGGACGACCGACACCAGCGTGCTGGGATGTGGGACCTCGCGTTCGAGCAGCTCCAGCAGCTGCGGCAACCCATCGCCCGTTAACGCCGAGACGAAGACGACGTGCTTCTCCCGACGCTGCAGGCGGGAGAGCACGAGCGGATCGGCGAGGTCGCTCTTGTTGACGACGACGACCTCGGGGACCCTGGCGGCGTCGATGTCGGCGAAGACCTCGCGGACAGCAGCGAGCTGCCCTTCAGGATCGGGGTGGGCGCCGTCCACCACGTGCAGAATCAGATCGGCGCCGGACACCTCCTCCAAGGTGGAGCGAAATGCCTCGATCAGTTGATGCGGCAGCCGCCGGACAAAACCGACCGTGTCGGTGAGCGTGAAGTCGCGGCCGCTGGGGGTCGCCGCCTTGCGGACGGTCGGGTCGAGGGTGGCGAACAGCGCGTCCTCGACGAGCACACCGGCCCCGGTCAGGCGATTGAGCAACGAGCTCTTGCCGGCGTTGGTGTAGCCGGCGATCGCAACGCTCGGCACCGCATTGCGGTCGCGCTCTTGGCGCTTGGTGTCGCGGGCGGTCTTCATCAGCGCGATCTCAGCCGAGAGCTTGGCCTTGCGATGACGAATCCGCCGTCGATCAGTTTCGATCTTGGTCTCACCGGGCCCACGGGTGCCGACGCCACCACCAGAGCCGCCGGCGCCGCCGCCCTGGCGCGACAACGACTCACCCCAACCGCGCAGCCGCGGCAGCATGTAGGTCATCTGCGCCAACTCGACCTGCGCCTTGCCCTCCCGCGAGGTCGCGTGCTGGGCGAAGATGTCCAGTATCAACCAGGTCCGGTCGATCACCTTGATCTTGACGATCTCCTCGAGCGAGCGCAGTTGTCCAGGGGTCAACTCGCCGTCACAAATGACGGTGTCGGCGCCGGTCGACAGCACCGCATCCCGCAGCTCGGCCGCCTTGCCGGAGCCGACATAGGTCTTGGGATCGGGCTTCTCGCGGCGCTGGGCGAGACCTTCGAGCACCTCGCAGCCGGCGGTCTCGGCCAGTGCCTGCAGCTCCTGCAGTGAATTCTCGGCACCGACAGCATCGCCGTAGGGGTAAACCCCCATCAGCACCACACGTTCCAGCCGAAGCTGGCGGTACTCGACCTCGGTGACGTCCTGCAGGTCGGTGCGGATCCCGGCGACCCGGCGCAATCCCTGCCTGGCCTCGAGGTCGAAGCCTTCCCCCTCGAGCTCGTGGAACCCGGGCGCCGCGCGGCTGGACTGCTCGAAAGCAGACGGGTCGAGGTCGATCGCCCCGCTGTCGGATGGGGCGGCGAGGTCCGGCAGGGGCTCTGTCATCACCTCCATCCTCCCACGAGCGCGCCGCGACGCCATAGCCGTTTTCCAGCGCTGGCCCCAGACGCTCGTTGCGCGGGCCTCCGATCGGTCAGCGAGGGACCACCAGTGCGCGCAGACCGATCACCAACTCGGCCCGCTCGGCCGGCGACAGCACGGCGTAGGCCGGCTCGACCAGCGTGTCGGTCACGATCTCGGCGGCGGCCATCGCATCCTTGCCGGCAGCCGGGTCGGGCCACGGCTCGGGCCAGCCGAAGAAGGCTGCGTTCGCCGTGCCGTACCGGCCGGAGACCACGGCCTGCAGCGGATCGATCCCGGCGGCGACGACCGCGACTAGGTGCAGGCCGCCCCGATGTTCGCGACCGACCTGCAGCGCAAGTGCGAGCCGCGCTGCGCCCTCGAGTTGCCCGCCGGCCGCCCCGTCAGCGGTGCGCGCCGACGCCCGCCAGCCGGCGAAGAGCGGCAGCCCTGCCACCGCAGCGGCGTCGAGCGCGGTGGTCAGCAGGTCGGCGAGCCGCCCAGCCCCGGGGATGTCGGCGAAGACCCGCCGGCCCCAGGTTGCGCAGGCCTCGGCGTACGCGTGGGTGATCGTTGCGACGGGCAGGACGGCGCGGCCCTTGTCCCACGCCCTGGCCTGCAGGGCAGGCGGGAAGAAGCCGAAGGCCGCGACGACCACCGAGGCGTCGCAATCACCCAGGACCCCGCCGCGCCCGCAGTGGTACCAGCTCCAACGCGACAGGCCGAGCTCCACACCGCGCTCATTGGTGGCCTCGTCGAACATCCACTCGCCACCGAGCCGGCCGATCGGACCGGCGACGCCGCGCACCGCCTCCTCGGGCGTCATGCGTCGAGCCAATCGCGGCGGAGCTCACCCGCGCTGACCAGCACCGCCGGCCCGGTCAGCAGCACGTGCCCGTCCTGCCGCCACACCACGACCAGGCGGCCGCCCGGCACATCGACGTCGTACGCCGTACCGCGGGCACTGCCGGTGCGCAGCGCGGTGGCGACCACCGCGGCGCAGGCACCCGTGCCGCAGGAGCGGGTCTCGCCGACGCCGCGCTCGTGCACCCGCATCCGTAGCCGGGCCGGGCCGGTCTGCTCGACGTACTCGACGTTGAGGTCGAGCCGGTCAGGGCGTAGCTCGCCGAGCGCCTCGACCGAGGGGACCGCCAGCACGGCGTGCGGGTTGCCCATGTCGACGGCGGTGGCCGGCACCCCGTCGATCAGCACCGGCTCGCCGACGACGGCCGGACCCATGTCGACGGTGACGTCGCCGGACGACGGGACCTCGACGTCCTTGATCCCGCCCCGGGTCGCGAGCCGGAGCAGCCCCGGTCGGACCAGGCCGGCGTCGATGAGGTACCGGGCGTAGATCCGCACGCCGTTGCCGCACATCTCTGCGACCGAGCCGTCGGCGTTGCGGTAGTCCATGAACCAGTGGGCCTGGTCGGCGTACGGCGCGGCCGCAGGCTCGACTGCGCACGGCACGACCCGGAGCACGCCGTCGGCACCCAGACCCGCGCGCCGGTCGCACAGCCGCCGCACCAGCGCCGGCGTCAGGTCGATCAGGCCGTCCGGGTCGGGCAGCACGATGAAGTCGTTCTGGGTGCCGTGGCCTTTCAGATAGCGCAGGCCCGGGGTCACGCCGTTCAGATTAGCCGCGCCGGCAGCAGCGCCAGCGCCCGGCCAAGCAGGTCCGAGCCTGGCTCGAGCCAGCTGATGCGTGGATCACGGCGGAACCACGCCCGCTGCCGCCGGGCGAAGCGGCGCGTCGCGACGGCGGTCTGCGTGCGCGCGGCAACCTCGTCGATCGCCTCGTCGAGCAGCGCCAGCACCTGCCCGTAGCCGAGCGCCCGGCTCGCCGTCACTCCCGCGCGCAGGCCCTGACCTTCGAGCTGGCGGACCTCCTCGACCAGGCCCTGCGCCCACATCCGGTCCACCCGCTCCCCGATCCGCTCGGGCAGGTCGTCCCGGTCCAGCCCGATCCAGCTGGTCGCGTAGTGCACGTCGTACGACGTCATCCGGCCTGGCATGGCGCCGGTCAGTGTGACGACCTCCAGGGCGCGCACCACCCGTCGGCCGTTGGTCGGCTCCATCCGGGTGGCCGCCTCAGGATCGAGCACCGCGAGCCGGGTGTGCAGCGCGAGCGGCCCGACGATCGCCAACTCGGCCTCGAGCGACGCCCGCAGCTCAGGGTCGGTGCCGGGGAACTGCAGGTCGTCCAGGGCAGCCCGCAGGTAGAGCCCGCTGCCCCCGACCAGGACCGGGGTCACACCGCGTGCGAGCAGGTCGTTTACGACGGTCCGGCACAGCTGTTGGTAGGCCGCGGCTGTCGCGGTGACCGTGACGTCCCAGACGTCGAGCAGGTGGTGCGGGACGCCCTGGCGCTCGGCCGCCGGCAGCTTGGCGGTGCCGATGTCCATGCCGCGGTAGAGCTGCATGGAGTCGGCGTTCACGACTTCACCGCCGAGGGCCCGGGCGATGGTGACCGCCAGGTCGCTCTTGCCGGCTGCGGTGGGACCGACCACGGCGACGACCCGCGGCGTCACGTGTTGCTGAGCCCGGACATCGTGCGGGCGGTCCACAGGACGTCTCCCGAGACCTTCATCCGGCGGGTCAGCAGCAGCCCGGTGGCGTCGAGCGCGCCGGCGCCGAGCCGCAGGAACCGCACCAGGTCGACGGCGACGGTGGCCCGCGGCTGTTCAGGGGTGGGTGCGACAGCGGCGCCGCCCGCGTCGAGGTCGAGGGCATGCACGTGCCGGTCGGTCCCGTCGGTCAGCTCGAAGCGCAGTCGGCCGGTCCGCCGCCCGCGGTCAGCCGCGAACCGGCCGGCCATCCCGGTGAACAGCGCGGCCAGGACCCGCTCGACGCCGAGTCGGCGCACCTCGGCGCGGATCTCGTCCTCACCGGCCGTGCGCAGGAAGGCCAGCACCTCCTCCGGGCTCAGGTCGCCGAACGGCGTCTCACTCACCCGCCGACAGTAGGGGTGCGATGCTGCGAGGGTGACGACCTCGATCCGGCGCCGGCGGCACTGAATGGACATCCTCGTCCTCGGCGGGACCTCATTCGTCGGCCGGGCCATCGTCGAGGATCTGCTCGGGCGCGGCGAACAGGTCACCGTGTTCAGCCGCGGGCAGACCGGTCGCGAGTTGTTCGGTGACGTGGAGCGGCTGACCGGCGACCGGAGCACCGGGCAGTACGCCGTACTGGCAACACGGTCGTGGGACGCCGTCGTCGACGTCAGCGGCTACGTGCCGCGGCACGTCCGTGAGGTGTCGGACGCGCTGGCCGGCCGCGGCGGGCGTTACCTGTTCATCTCGACCGGCTCGGTGTACGACCCGGCGCGGGCCTGGGACGGCCTCACCGAGGACGCACCCCGGCTGCCGCCCGAGCGGGCCACCGAACACATCACCGCCGAGACCTACGGTCCGCTCAAGGTTGCCTGCGAGGATGACGTCCTGGCCCGCTACGGCCAGCACGCGACGATCGTGCGCCCCGGCATCGTGGCCGGGCCGCACGACACGACCGACCGGTTCACCATGTGGGCGCGTCGGGCGGCCCGTGGCGGCCGGATCGCGTTGCCCGCCCGGCCGGACCAGCCGGTGCAGGTCGTCGATTCGCGCGATCTGGCGCAGCTCGTCAGCGCGCTGCTGGTCGACGACCGGCCGGGGGTCTACAACGCCGTCGGACCGGCCGAACCGACGACGATGGCCGGCCTCGTCCAAGCCTGCGCCGTCGCTGCCGGCACAACCGTCGAGGTGGTGGCTGTCGCGGTCGACGCATCGTTCCCGCTGGTGCTTGCCGAGCACGCAGAGGAGATGGCCTTCCGGCGCAGCGCCGCACGGGCCCGGGGCGTCGGCCTCGGTGCGACGCCGCTGACGACGACGGCGGCCGATGTCCTGGCCTGGGACACCGCCCGAGGGCTCCCGCCCCTCGCGGTGGAGCTCACACCCGAGCGCGAGGCAGCGCTGCTCGGCTAGGCCGCCCCGACGGTCAGTGTGAAGCCCGCGGCGCGCAGGCGAACCACCAGCTCGTCCCCCATGGCGGTGGCGGGGGTGAGCATGCCCGCCCGGACGGGCAGCCGGTCACGGTCCAGCGCCAGGCACAGCGCACTCTCGCCGAGCATCACCGAGGTCGCGGCGTAGCCCGGGTCGCCTTGGGCCGCGACCACCGCTCGGTATCGAGCCCCGGTGCTCGTCCGGGCCATGAGCTCCATCCGGAAGCGGCCGTTGCGCTGCACCTGCTCGCTCGGCCCGTCGCCGGGGGCCGGGAGCACCCGGTCCAGCAACGCTCGGGTCGGCCCGAAGCCCATCCCGACGCCGACGAGCGCGAGCCCGGTCGACGTCCCGGCAGCCAGGCCGGACGCCAGCGGACCCTTGCCGAAGCCCATCACCTCCCGATAACGGAACTGCCGCCCGTAGGCCCAGTTGAGCAAGGCGTTGCTGCGCCGCACGATGCGGGTGTTGAACGGCGCCATCACGAACGGCGCCGTCCATCCCATCGCTCGGTCGTACGCCGGGACGAGCCCGTCCCCCTGCGGCCCAAGGTCGGGCTCGGCGCCTCGATCAGGGCTGAGCGCATACGGGTCGGCGAGGACGGCCTTGAGCGAACCGTCGGCACCGACCGCTTCCATCTGGGCCCGCAATGAATCCAGGGTGCCGCCGCTGACCCCGCCCTTCATCCGGGCGGCCAGGGTCGTCGCCTCGAGCTGGCCGGCGCCGTCGGCCACGGCCTGCTCGTGCAGGAGCAACACCCCGAGGTCGGACGGGATCGAGTCGAACCCGCAGGCGTGCACGATCCGGGCGCCGCTGCCCGCTGCCACCTGCTGGTAGCGGTCGATGCAGTCGCGCACGAACAACACCTCACCGGTCAGGTCCGCGTAGTCGGTGCCGTGGCGGGCGCAGGCCGCCACCAGCGGCAACCCGTAGCGCGCGTAGGGGCCGACAGTCGTCGCCACCACGCGGGTCGCCGTGGCCAGCGCGTCGAGCGCGGCCGGGTCCGAGGTGTCGGCGACCAGCA
>JAYTOZ010000209.1:0-4152 GCA_043747515.1 Frankiales bacterium
ACTTCCTGGAAGTCCATGAGGGTCGTCCAGACCTGGTCGATCGGTGCGGTAACGGTGAACGCGCTGTCGAGATCCATCAGGGGTTCCTCTCGGTGGTGCTAGGGGGCAGGGGGTGCGGGGCGCGGATCGCCGCGGCCACGTCGTTGAGTGCTGCGAGGCTGTGTCCGCTGACGAACGCGTCGCAGTAGGGGAGGGCAGCCGCCATGCCGCCGACGAGGGGGGCGAAGCCGCGCGCGGCCTTGCGGGGGTTGACCCAGACGATCCGGTGCGCGAGCCGGTGGAGCCGCGCCATCTGCAGGCCGACGAGCTCCGGGTCCTCCTGCGCCCAGCCGTCGGACAGGATGACCACGACTGCACCGCGGGCCAGGCCCCGGCGGCCGTGATCGTCGACGAACCTGCGCAGGCCCTCCGCCAGTCGCGTGCCTCCCGCCCAGTCCGGTGCGGCCTGGGCGGCCTTCGCGAGCGCCTGGTCCGGGTCGTGCACCGCCAACTGCCGGGTGAGCCGGGTCAGCTGGGTCGAGAACACGAAGGCCTCGGCCTGAGCGCCGCTGACGGCGCCCTGCAGCAGTGACAGGTAGACCCGGGTGTAGGGCTCCATCGACCCACTCACGTCGCACAGCAGGATGAGCCGCCTCGGCTGCGTCCTGCGTCGGCGGTGGACCAGTCGTACCGGATCCCCCCCAGAGCGCTGGGCGGCCCGCAACGTGCGGCGCAGGTCTAGCCGCTCACCCTGCCGCGAGGACGGGGACGTCCTGCGCGTACGACGCGCCGGGGTCGACAGCACGATCCGCCGCACCAGCCGACGCACCGACGCGACCTCCTCGGCGGACAGGTCGGCGAACGCGGTCGACCCGAGCCGCTCGGCGTCGGACACGGCCGCCAGGACGGCGTCCCGCTCGGGGCCGTCGTCGTTGTCGTTCGCCTCGCCTCCGGAGGTCAAGACTGGTTCGCCGCCGTCGCTCTCGCCAGACGCCTCGCGGGCCTCGGGCTGGGCAGGTCGCTCACGGGGTTCGGAGCCGATCGGTGGTGGGCCGCTCTGATCGCCTCGGAAGTCGGCCGGGTCGAGCCGTCCGTCGAACAGCGCGGAGAAGACCGCGTCGAACGTCGGCAGGTCGGCCCGGGCGGAGACGAGGCTCACCCGCGCGGACCAGTAGAGCGGCTCGCGCGAGGTCGGCGGGACCAGCCGCAGCGCCTGGGCGAAGCGGGCGCTCCGCTCCGGCGGCACGGCCACACCCGCCCGCTGGAGCGCGGTCGACAGGCCGACGGCCAGCGACGCTGGCTCGAGCAACAGCTCAGGCACGGTCACCGCTCCCGACGAGCCAGTCCAGGCCGCGGGCGCGGACGAGCTCCACGTCGTCCCGATTCTTCAGGATCGACCCGAGCGTCAGCTCGGCTGAGTCAGGGTCGAGCCGCTCGACGCCGAGCAGGCTGAGCGCCGCGACCCAGTCGATGGCCTCCGCGATGCCTGGCGCCTTCTCCAGCTCGATCCCGCGCAGTCGCGCGACCGCGTCGGCTGCCCCGACCGCCAGCGGCTCGGCGCTGCTCGGCACCCGACGCCGGACGATCGCAGTGGTCCGCTCGGGGCGGGGGTAGTCGATCCAGTGGAACAGGCACCGGCGACGCAGCGCGTCGTGCAGGTCGCGGGTCCGGTTGGAGGTCAGCAGCACGATCGGCGGGTGGGTCGGCCGGATCGTGCCGAGCTCCGGGATCGTCACCGTTCCCTCGGCGAGCAGTTCGAGGGTGAAGGCCTCGAAGTCGTCGTCTGCTCGGTCGATCTCGTCGATCAGCAGGACCGCCGGTCGCGGGCCGGTGTGCTCCAGGGCCGCGAGCAACGGTCGTCGCAGCAGGTAGTCCCGGCTGAAGAGCGCCGCCTCGTCCAGGTGCCGCTCGTCGTGCTCGGCCAGCCGGATCGCGAGCAACTGCTTGGCGTGGTTCCACTCGTACAACGCCTCGGCGGAGTCGATCCCCTCGTAGCACTGGAGCCGGACGAGCGGCGTGTCGAGCACGCGGGCGAGCGCCTTGGCCACCTCGGTCTTGCCGACACCGGGTTCGCCCTCGAGCAGCAGCGGCTGGGGCAGCCGCACGGCCATGAGCAGTGCGGTCGCGAGCCCCGGGTCGGCGAGGTAGTCGACCTCGTCGAGCGCACGGGTGAGGGTCGCGACGTCGGGGACCCTCGCGACGACATCGGCCTCGGCCCCCGAGCGGGCGGGCGTGTCAGCCGGCGGCATACCGCTCCGGGTCCGCCACGAACGCTGTGCGGCACGGCTCGCAGCAGAAGTACCTCAGCACACCGTCCACCTCGGCCTGCGGGACCGTGGCCGACACGGCGACCGTCATGCCGCAGACCTGGTCCAGCGCGGACGTGGGAGCTGGGGCGACCTCAGCCGCGGCCACCGAGGCCGCGGTTGTGCGCGTCGCGACGACCTCGGCGAGGATGGACAGTGCGATCTCGGCAGCGGTGCGTCCGCCAAGGTTCAGACCCGCCGGGCTGTGGATTCGGTCGGTGCCCTCGACGTCGAGTGACGCGAGCACCGACGTGGCGCGCAGCCGGCTGGCGACGAGTCCGACATATGCGACACCGGCGCGCAGCGCGGCCTCCAGGGCCGGCTCCTCCCCCCGGCCGTGTGACGCGACGACGACCGCGGCGGCGCCCTCGCAGTCGCCGATGACCGGTCCGGCCTCGACAGTGAACCCGAGCGGCTCGCCGAGGGCGATCAATGCCTGGGCGACCGGGGTCGTGCCGACGACGAGCAGCCTGGCCGGCGGGTGCACAGGCTCGAGGAACACCTCGAGGCTCCCGCCGGACAGGCACGGGTTGGCCACCGTGACGACGCCCTCGTCGGCGGTCGTGCCCGGGGCACCGGCTGAGATTCGCAGCAGCAGCGGTTCTCCCGACACGAGCACCTCAAGGGCGTGGAGTCGGACGGAGCTTTCCGCGCAGGTACCTCCTACGAAGCCCTCGATCACGCCGTCGCCGTGCACGAGCGCGGTGTCTCCCGCGTGCGCGCTGGTCGGGTGCAGCGCGCGCACCACCGTCGCCTTGACGAAGGGCACGCGGGCGCTTCGCAGCTCCTCTGCGCGCCGCGTCAGAGCGTCCACCATGTCCACGCCCATCTAGATCGGCGGGGTCGGACGGCCCTGCATGGCCTCCCAGACCCGGGCCGGGGTGCACGGCATGTCCATGTGCACCAGGCCGTAGGGCGCCAGCGCGTCGACGACGGCGTTCACGACGGCGGGCGGCGAACCGACGGTCGCGGACTCGCCGATCCCCTTGGCGCCGATCGGGTGGTGCGGCGACGGCGTGACTGTGAAGCCGGTCTCCCAGTCGGGCACCTCCATGGCCGTTGGGATCAGGTAGTCCATGAACGACCCGCCAAGGCAGTTGCCGTCCTTGTCGAAACCGATGAACTCCATCAACGCCATCCCCACACCGTCGGTGAGGCCGCCGTGCACCTGGCCTTCGATGATCATGGGGTTGATGCGGGTGCCGCAGTCGTCCACGGCGATGAACCGGCGGACCTTGACGTGCCCGGTACCGGGATCGACGTCGACCACGCAGATGTAGGCGCCGTACGGGAAGGTCAGGTTAGGCGGGTCGTAGGTGACCTCGGCGTCGAGGTTCCCGTCGACGCCGTCCGGCAGCGTCATCGTCCCGTGCGTGGCCATCGCGATCTCCTGGATCGTCTTGGCCTGATCCGGGTCTCCCTTGACGAAGAACCGGCCCTTCTCCCACTCAAGGTCCTCGGGGCGCACCTCGAGCATCGCCGCGGCGATGAGGCGCGCCTTGTCGCGCACCTTGCGGGTCGCCATGACCACGGCCGCGCCGCTGACCGGGGTCGACCGGCTGCCGTACGTTCCGAGGCCGAACGGCGTGTTGTCGGTGTCGCCGTGCACGACGTCGATGTCCTCCGGCGGGATGCCGATCTCTTCGGCGACGATCTGGGCGAACGTCGTCTCGTGGCCCTGGCCCTGACTCTGCACCGACAGCCGGACGACCGCCTTGCCGGTCGGGTGGATGCGGACCTCGGCACCGTCGGCCATGCCGAGCCCGACGATGTCCATGTGCTTGCGCGGGCCGGCCCCAACGGTCTCGGTGAAGAACGACAGGCCAATGCCCATGAGCTCACCGCGCTCGCGCTTCTCGGCCTGCTC
>JAYTOZ010000210.1:0-2413 GCA_043747515.1 Frankiales bacterium
CGCGCGGGCCTTGTGCGCCGTCAGGGCCATGGCCGCGGCAGGGTTGCCGGCGAAGGGGATCCCCAGCAGGTCCAGCAGCGAGCGGTAGGTCGTCATGCCCGGCAGGCAGAACATCTGGGGGACGGCGACGTCGACCTGCAGGTCGACGAGGCGCGCCAGGGCCCGGTCCGGGGTCAGCGGTGGGGCCGCCTCGATAGCGCCGGGGCTCAGATCGGCGGGGAAGCGCCACTGGCCGGCCGGGGTGACCAGGGCGATCTTCACGTCGTAGCGGCCGGGGTCGTGGGTCGCGGCCAGGCAACCACGGGCGTAGACGAGTGAGAGGTCCAGGAAGAACTCGCTCACCGGTGAGCCGACCAGGTGCAGCACGCGGCGGGGCACGGGTCAGTCCCCGGCCGGTTCGACGAGCTTGCCGATGTTGAAGTCGACGCGGATCCAGTTCTTGCCGCGGAGCAGGGCCTGCCCCAGTAGGACGGGGACCTGCAGGTGGTGCAGCAGCAGAAAGGGAAGCGGGTCCTGCCAATCGAAGACGGCGTCCTTGCCGCGCAGGATCGTCCGCAGCACGTCGGGAGCAGATGCGGGGTGGCGGAGCAACCGCCAGGCCTCGTGGTAGGCAAAGTACGTCGGGCGGCTGTCCGGGAGCGGTACGACGGGCGACCTGCCCTCTGGTCCGTCGACGTAGGCGGCGGCCAGGCCCGGGTGATCGTGCAGGGTCGTGATGGCCGAGTGCGTCCGGGGATTGCACTCGATGGCCAGCAGCCGGCCGCCTGGCTCGTGGAGCAGATCGAAGGAAACCTGCCCGGTCAGTGCGTGAGCCTTGGCAAAGGTCTGCACCCACTGCTCGATCTCGGGGTGCTCGACGTGCTCGTAGTTGACCTGGAAGGCAGAGGACCGGCAGCAGACGTGCACCTGCACCTGGCCGTCGCGGACCGTGCCGTGCGTGCAGAACTCCGTCCCCGTGACGAACTCCTGCACGATCCAGGGGTTGTCCGGCGAGATGGGACGGGCCCTTGCGAAGGCGGTCGTCTGCTCCGGCGTGGCCAGTGGGAGCAGCGTCAGGTCGAGCCGGTGGACTGGGTCGTAGGCGATGCTTTTCAGGACGTACGGACGGTCAGCGTCGATGAGCAGCGGCGCGACCTGCTCGGGCGAGGTGATTCGATGGGTCATCGGTGTCGGCAGGCCCGCGGCCGTCACCATCTCGGCGAAGCTCGCCTTGTCGTCAAGCCGGGCAACGGTCTCGGGGTCGCCGTGCAAGACCTCGCAGAAGGGTGCGAGCGCCTCAGCGGCAAGGGCGTCGTACCAACTCGCGACGGGGCTGCAGACCGGGACGTAGAGGTCGACGCTTTCGGCTCGGACGATGTCGAGCAGGGCAGCGGCGTAGCCGGGGTCCTGCGGCCGTGGAACGGTATGGAATTGGTCGACGGAGCGGGAGAAGCGGTGGCCGGTCAGGCGGTACTTGCTCTGCTCCACCAGCACGACCCGGTGCCCTGCCCGGTGGAAGGACCGGCACAGCTGCAGGGCCTTGGTCATCTTGCCGCCGCTGACCAGCACGGTCAGGGGGCTGTCAGCCCTCAAGCGCCGGGCCGGCGTCACCGCGCCGCGGGCGAGGGCCGCGACGGTCAAGGCGAGGTTGGCCGGCAGTGCGGCGAGCAGCAGCGACTGGACGCCGAGCGTGCGGGCAGCCCGGGTGGCTGCCTCAGCCCGCATGCCGACCGGCGAGCGCGTAGCCCAGGGACATGCCGCGGTGCATGACCCGGTCCCCGACGACGCCCTCGTGGTCCGCGCGGTGCAGCACGCAGCCGTTGTCCCACATGACGACGTCACCGGCTGACCACGCGTGGCGGTAGAGGTTGTCGGGCCGGGTCGAGTGCTCCAGCAGCAGCGCGACCGTCTCAGCGGTCTCCTGCTCCGACAGGCCGGTGATCGCAGCGCAGCGGGCGGGCGAGGTCAGGTAGAGCGATGTGCGGCCCGTCAGGGGGTGGACCCGCAGGACCGGGTGCTCCGCCTCGCCCTGGTCACCGTCGTCGAGTTTGACGCCCGTGACGACGTGCCGGATCGAGCGGCCGGACAGCAGCTCCAGCAGGTCCGGCGGCAGGGTCTCGAAGGCGCGGTACTGGTCTGAGAAGACCGTCTGGCCGCCCTGCGCCGGTACCTGAACGGCCCGCAGCGCGGTGTACGCCGGCGGGTGGCTGACGTAACTGGTGTCGACGTGGAAGGTGCTGCGCGGGGGCGTCGTGCGGCCGACGTTGCTCACGACGTTGAGGTCGGGGTGGCCGGCGACCGGCGTCTCGCCCTGGGTGAACGTGAGCTCGCCGAACGAGGCGAGGAACGACACGAACGCGTCGTCGCCGACGTCGTGCTGCGCGGGCAGCACCAGGACGCCGTGCTCCCCGAGGAGGCGGGCCAGCGCGTCGGC
>JAYTOZ010000211.1:0-3924 GCA_043747515.1 Frankiales bacterium
CCCAGGCCTCGGAGCGCGCCACCTGGTCGGCGCTGAACATCGTGCTGTCAGTCGATCTCGAGCGGGCCATCGCCTCTGACCGGGGCTGGCTGGCCGGCCGGGGGCAGCCGGAAGGGTGGGCCCTGCCCGATGAGGCGTTCGCCCACCGGGACGGGATGCTGACCAAGGCCGAGGTGCGGGCGCTTGTGCTGGCCCGGCTCGGACCGCGGCTCGGCGACCTCGTGTGGGACGTCGGAGCGGGTAGCGGCTCGGTCGCCGTCGAGTGCGCCCGCCTGGGCGCGGCCGTTGTCGCCGTCGAACGCGGCTCGACCGAGCAGATCGAGGCCAATGCAGCCACGCACGCGGTCGACCTGCAGGTCGTGCAGGGCGCGGCGCCCGCGGTCCTGGCGGGCCTGCCCGACCCCGACGCGGTGTTCGTCGGCGGCGGCGGCGCCGACGTCGCAGCGATCATCCGGGCCTCGGTCGCCCGCGGGCCAAGGATCGTCGTCGTCGCCCTCGCCGCGCTCGACCGGCTTTCGGATGTGCAGCAGGCACTGTCGCCCTACATCGTGGACGGGGTGCAGCTCTCCGCGGCCCGGCTCCGCCCGCTCGGCACGGCCACCGGGCTGGCCGCGACCAACCCGGTGCTCGTGCTGTGGGGGACCCGCCAATGAGGATCGGTCTGCTCGCCGTCACCGCCTCGGGTCGGTCGGCCGCCGAGCTGCTGCAGCAGGCGCTACCCGAGGCGCGCCACTACGCCCTCGGTGAGCTTCCCGGGGCTTGGCTGGAGTGCGACGGCCTTGTCTTGTTCCTGGCCGCGGGGGCGGTCGTGCGGCTCGTAGCCCCGCTGCTGCAGGGCAAGACAACCGATCCCGGGGTGGTGTGCGTCGACGAAGGTCGGCAGTACGCGGTGGCATTGCTTGGCGGTCACGGGGGCGGGGCGAACGAACTTGCGGAAACAGTCGCCAACATTCTCGACGCGCAGCCGGTCGTCACCACCGCCACCGACGCCACCGGCCTGCCGGGGCTGGACACCCTCGGCTGGCCGGTCGAGGGCGCGGTCGCGGCGGTCAGCCGGGCGATGCTCGACGGGGAGCCGGTGCGCCTCGACGCGCACGCTGTCTGGCCACTCCCGCCGATGCCGGTCGGCGTCGACGGTGACCACGTGCTTGCGGTCACCGACCGGCTGCTCGCCCTGGACTGCCTCACCGCGATCCTGCGCCCGCCGTCGCTGGTCGTCGGAGTCGGCGCCTCCCGCGGCGTCCCGGCTGAGGAGATCGAGCAGCTGCTCGAACGCACCCTCGCCGACGCGGGGCTCTCGGTGCTCAGCGTGAAGGCGCTCGCCACAGCGACTGCGAAAGCCGACGAGCCAGGCATTGTCGAGCTGGCCCGGCGGCGAGGCTGGCCGCTCACGGCGTACGACAGCGAGGTGCTCGCGGCGGTCGCGGTGCCCAACCCGAGCACTGCGCCGCTGGCCGCAATCGGCACGCCGAGCGTCGCCGAGGCCGCCGCGTCGCTGCAGGGCGAGTTGATCGTGCCGAAGGCGAAAAGCGCGATGGCGACCGTCGCCGTCGCCCGGGTCCGACCCCGCGGGCGGCTCGCCCTGGTCGGGCTCGGCCCCGGGGCGCGCGACCTGCTCAGCCCGCGGGCGGCCACCGAGCTGCGCCGCGCCTCGGTCTGGGTGGGTCTGGACCAGTACGTCGAACAGGTCCGTGACCTGGCCCGACCCGGCACCCGGATGCTCATCACCGGCCTCGGCCAGGAGCAGGAGCGGGCCAACAGCGCCGTGCTGGAGGCCCAACGGGGCCACGCGGTCGCGCTGATCGGCTCCGGTGACAGCGGCGTCTACGCGATGGCCTCACCGGCCCTGGAGGCAGCCGGCGACGACATCGACGTCGTCGGGGTGCCCGGCATCACCGCGGCGCTGGCGGCGAGCAACCTGCTCGGGGCCCCGCTGGGGCACGACCACGCCTCGATCTCGCTGTCGGACCTGCACACCCCGTGGCCGGCGATCGAGGCGCGGGTCCGGGCCGTGGCCGAGGGCGACCTGGTGGTCACCTTCTACAACCCGAGGAGCCGCGGCCGCGACTGGCAGCTGGCCAAGGCCGTCGCGATGCTGCTGGAGCGCCGCCCCGCCACGACCCCGGTCGGCATCGTCACCGATGCGTCCCGCAGCACCGAGACCGTCGTGCTGACGACCCTGGGTGAGCTCGACGTGCAGCAGGTCACGATGCTCGCCTGCGTCGTCGTCGGCTCCTCCCAGAGTCGCATCGTGGCAGGGCGTTTCGTCACGCCAAGGGGCTACACGTGGCATACCTGATCACCGCGGACTGCACCGCCTGCGGCGCGTGCCTGCTCACCTGCCCGGAGCACGCCATCGTCGCCGCGATCCCCCTGGTCGTGCGCGAGGACCGCTGCACCAGCTGCGGTGAGTGCGTCGAGGTCTGCCCGGCCGACGCGGTCTGGGAGCTGGTGTGAAGCCGGGGACGGTGGCGCTCGTCGGCGCCGGTCCGGGCGATCCCGGGCTGCTGACGCTGAAGGCCGCGCTGCTGCTCGGCGAGGCGGACGTGGTGCTCACCGACCGCCTGGTCGGGCCGGGTGTCCTGGTGCACGTGCGTGACGACGCGACGATCATCGACGTCGGCAAGACCAGCTGGACCGGCACCGCACCCCGCCAGGAGGAGATCAACGCCCAGCTGGTCGAGCACGCCAAGGCCGGCCGGCGGGTGGTGCGCCTCAAGGGCGGTGACCCGTTCGTCTTCGGCCGGGGCAGCGAGGAGGCCGAAGCCCTTGTCGCAGCGGGCATCTCGTTCGAGGTGGTGCCGGGCATCAGCAGCGCGATGGCCGCCCCGGCGTACGCCGGGATTCCGGTGACGGCTCGTGGCTACACCCAGGACGTCTGCATCGTGACCGGCCACCTCGACCCGGACGACCCCGGCAGCTCGGTGCGCTGGAAGGCGCTCGCAACCGGCCCGGGAACCCTGGTGATCCTGATGGGACACGACCGGCTGCCGACGATCTGCCAGGGGCTGATCCGGCACGGTCGCGCGGCGACGACGCCGGCGGCCTGCATCGAGCAGGGCACGACCGCAGACCAGCGGGTCGTCGTCAGCACACTGGATCTTCTGGCCGGCGACGTCGCCGCGGCCGGGCTGAAGGCCCCGGTGGCAACGGTCGTCGGCGAGGTCGTCCGGCTGCGCGAACGATTGGAGTGGTTCGGGTGAGCAGGCAACAGGTGCACGCCATCGAGGTCGAGTCGTTCGCGATCCTGCGGTCCCGGGTCGACCTGTCCCACCTCGGGCCGCTGACCCGTGCCGTCGTCGAGCGGGTCGTGCATGCCAGTGCAGACCTTGGCTACGCAAGCGATCTCGTCTGCGACGAGGGCGCGCTCGAGCGGGGCCGGGCCGCGCTGGCCGCCGGGGCGCCGGTCGTCGTCGACGTCCAGATGGTCGCTGCTGGCATCACCACCCGCGACGTCGTCTGCCGGGTCCGTGAGGCGGTCGCCGGCGACGGGCTCACGCGGTCTGCCGCGGCGGTGCGGATGGCCTTCGAACAGGTCGGTCCCGGGGCGGTCTGGGTCGTCGGCTGCGCCCCCACCGCGCTGTTCGAGCTCATCTCGCTCGACGTCGACCCGGCGCTCGTGATCGGCCTCCCGGTCGGCTTCGTCGGCGCCGCCGAGAGCAAACAGGCGCTGCGCGACAGCGGCCTGCCGTCCGTGTCCAACCTCAGTGAGAAAGGGGGGTCCGCCGTGGCCGCCGCAGCCCTCAACGCCCTGCTGTACACCGCATGAGCGCCCTGCTCGTCATCGGCCACGGGACCAAGAGCGGACCCGGCGTCGAGCAGTTCGCAGCCCTCGTGGACCGGGTCCGGCTCGCCCACCCCGAGCACGACGTCGAGGGCGGGTTCCTCGAGCTGGCGCCGCCGCCGATCCAGGACGCGGTCGCC
>JAYTOZ010000212.1:0-2862 GCA_043747515.1 Frankiales bacterium
ACCTCGCCCCGGACCTCGAGCAGGGCGGGTACGCCGTCACCGACGAGCCGGTCCGGGACGCTGGACAGGGTGCGGACGTTGGGGGTGATGTCCTCGCCGGTGCGTCCGTCGCCGCGGGTCGCAGCCCGCACGAGCCGGCCGTCGCGGTAGACCAGCGCGACCGCCAGACCGTCGATCTTGAGCTCGCACAGGAACCTGGCCGCGTCGCCGACCTCCTTGGCGACCCTACCGGCCCAGGCGCGCAGCTGATCGGCGGTGAACACGTTGTCCAGGCTCATCAGCCGCTCGAGGTGCTCCACCGGGGTGAAGTCGGTCCCGTAGGCCTCCATCACCCGCTGGGTCGGCGAGTCCGGGGTGCGCAGCTCGGGATGCTGCTCCTCGATCGCCTGCAGCTCGCGCATCGCCCCGTCGTACGCCGCGTCGGTGACGGTCGGCTGGGCGAGCACGTAGTAGCGGAAGGCATCCTCCTCCACCTGCTGGGCGAGCTCGCCATGGCGCGCGAGAGCGTCCACCGGCACGGCTTGCTCGCTCACTCCGGTTCCTCCCTCAGCAGCTCGCCTGCCTCGACGCACCTGGTCAGTGCTGCCCGGGCGTGCGCCGCCGAAGCACCCGCCAGCCCGCAGGTCGGCGTGACGACGACGGTCGGCGCGACGAGCGCCGGATCGAGGCCGAGCCGACGCCACAGCGCCCGGACCGGCCGCAGGATGCCCGCCGGGTCCGCCAAGGTCGCGTCGACGCTCGGCGCGCACCCAAGCAACAGTCCGAGGCCGCCCTCGACCGCGGCACCGAGCGCCTCGTCGTCGAAACCGGTCAGCAGCGTCGCGTCCAGGCTCAGGCCGGTCGCGCCGGCCCGGTGGAACAGAGCGATCGGGGGTCGCCGCGCGCAGCAGTGCACCAGCCGGTGCGGGCTGACGGCCAGGACCTCAGCCAGCCGTTCGCGCACGACCTGCTCCTGGGGGACCCGTAGGCGACCCCAACCACTGCTCGTCGGCACCCCGCCGGCAATCACCGTCGGCAGCGACGGCTCATCGACCTGCAGCAGCAGCACGGTGTCCGGCAGCCGCCGCTGCAGGTCGGCCAGGTGCAGGCGCACCCCTTCGGCCAGGCTGCTCGTGAGGTCGCGGACGGCGCCGTGGTCGGCCAGCACCTTGTCGCCGCGGGTCAGCTCCAGGCGGCTGGCGAGCGTCCATGGACCGGTGACCTGGACCTTGAGCCGGGCCGGATGGCCGGCCAGGCCGGCGGCGAGCTCGAACGCGTCGATGTCGCGTGACAGCAGGTCGCGGGCCCGGGAGCCGTCACCGCTCGGCCGGCTCACCAGCCGCCAGCCACTGGGCTGCAGATCGACCGGCAGGTCGTGCAGCAGGGCGGTCCCGCGGCCGGCGAGGTCAGCCGGCGCCCCCCGCCCCGGCAGCTCGGGCAGGAACGGCAGGTCAGGCAGCGTCTCGAGGACCAGCTTGGCCGCCTCGAGCGCATCGGCACCGGGCAGACTGCCGACCCCGGTGGCCGTGCCGGGGCCCCACGGCTGCAGCGGCAAGTCGGACCCGGCGCTCACGCCCTGCGGCTGCACTGCGTGTCATCGGCCAGCATGCACGTGAGCGTATCGGGGAACCCCCCCGCCAGGTGATCCACGGAAGTTCGGGCACGGCCATGAAGATCATCGCGGTGCCCAACCGTCCGTGGATCATCGCGGTGGGGGGTGGGCCGTCTCGTCTGGGCGGCTCCCCGCCGGCCCGGCCTCAGGCGGCGGTGGCGACGGTCGCGCTGCCAAGGACCTCGTCCCCGTCGTACAGGACGGCGGTCTGGCCGGGGGCGATGCCCGTCGCGGGGGTGCTGAGCGCGAGCGACCAGCCGCCGTCGTGGGCCGTCGCGGTGCAGCCGTGCAGGGCGCCGTGCGCGCGAAGCTGCACCTCGCAGACCAGCGGCAGGGCCCGGGGCGAGCTCCAGACAGGAGTCCCGGTGTGGACCGTCCGGACCTCGAGCGCGGCCACCGGCCCGACCGTCACGGTGCGGTCGACCGGCGAGACCGACAGCACGTAGCGGGGGCGTCCGTCGGCGGCGGGCACGCTCAGCGCGAGGCCCCGGCGCTGGCCGACGGTGTAGGCGTAGGCCCCATCGTGCCGGCCGACGACTTCGCCGGTGAGGGCATCGACGACCGGTCCGGGCTGCGCGCCCAGCCGTTCCCGCAAGAAGCCCTGGGTGTCGCCGTCGGCGATGAAGCAGATGTCGTGGCTGTCCGGCTTGTCCGCGACGCCGAGCCCGCGGGCGGCTGCCGCGGCGCGGACCTGCGCCTTGGTGAGGTGCCCGAGCGGCAGGACCGCCCCAGCCAGTTGGCGCGGGGTCAGGACGGCCAGCACGTAGGACTGATCCTTGGCGGTGTCGGCTGAACGGCGGAGCACCCCGGCGTCGAGCCGGGCGTGGTGGCCGGTGACGACCGCGTCGAAGCCGAGCGCCCGCGCCCGGTCGAGGACGGCAGCGAACTTGATCTTCTCGTTGCATCGCAGGCAGGGGTTTGGGGTCCGGCCGGCGGCGTACTGCGCGACGAAGTCCTCGACGACGTCCTCACGGAAGCGTTCCGCGAGATCCCAGACGTAGAAGGGGATCCCAAGCACATCGGCGGCCCGGCCGGCATCTCGGGCGTCCTCGCGCGAGCAGCACCCGCGCGAGCCCGTACGCAGCGCTGCCGGGGCGCTGGACAGCGCCAGATGGACACCGGTGACGTCGTGCCCGGCCTCGACAGCCAGCGCCGCAGCGACGGCCGAGTCGACGCCGCCGGACATCGCGGCAAGGAGCTTCACGGTGGCGGCGTCACCGGGCCGGGACCCGTCGGGCCCGCTCCACCACCCCGGGCAGCGCCGCGAGCAG
>JAYTOZ010000213.1:0-13597 GCA_043747515.1 Frankiales bacterium
TCGTCGCCGAGCTTGAGGTCGAGCAGCACGACGTCCGGGTGGTGCTCGCGGACCGCCTCGCGGGCCTGTTGGGGGGTGCCTGCCTCGGCGACCACGAACATCTCGTCGCTGCGTTCGAGCATCGTCCGCAGCCCCTGCCGGATGATGGCGTGGTCGTCAACGATGACCAATCGGGTGGGGCCGGCGGCGACTGTGCGGGTCACGGGGTGGCCGACGTCGGGACCCGCACCTCGAGCCGCACCCCGCCGCCGGGCGCGTCGATGATGGCCAGCCGCCCGTCGATGTGGCGAACCCGCTCGTCGATGTTGGACAGGCCACGGTGGTAGCCGTCGGCGCAGCTCTGCCGGGCCTGCTGCAGCCGGCCCAGCAGGTGTTCGGCCCGCCCCTGCCCGTTGTCGGTAACCCGCACCCGGACCTCGCGAGGGCCGTGGAACAGTTGCACGGTGGCGCGGGTCGCCTCCGCGTGCGTGATGGTGTTGAACAGCGCCTCCCGGACCACCATGTAGAGGGCCCGTTCGACGCCGGCCGGCAGCGTGGGCCCCTGGCCGGTGACCCGGACGCTGATAGCCAAGCCGTGCCCACGGTGCTGCTCGGCCAGCCGCCGCAGCGCGGCGACCAGGCCGTGTCGGGTCAGCTCGTCGTTGCTGAGCTCGAAGATGGCCTGGCGGATCCTGTCGACCGTCGAGCGGGCGAGTTCCCGGACGTCGGTCAGCCGCTCGACCAGCTCCGGCTGGTCGCTGCTGGTGCGGCAGCCCTCGACCTGCATGCCGATCGAGAGCACGTGCTGGGCGACGCTGTCGTGCAGGTCCCGGGCGATGCGCTGCCGCTCCTCGGCGAGTACCTGGCTCTCCCGCGCCCCGACCAGCTCGTGCCGGGCCTGCTTGAGCAACAGATTGCGGTGGGCCAGCGCCCGGGCCTGCTCGGCCGATTCGCGCAGCGCCTCGTCCGCCGCCCGGCGCAAGCTCTCGGACTCGGCCAGGCGCCGGCTGCTCTCGATCGCTCCGGCGAGCTGGTTGGTGAGCGTCCCCAGAATGGCCAGGTCGGTGCCGTCGGCCTTGGCCTGGGCGGGCACGGCCGCGACGACGTAGCCGTCACCGCCTCCGCTGCGGGGCAGGGGGGCGAGCAGGAGCGTCGCCGACAACTCGGGCAGCGCCCGCATCACGCCGGTCGGCGGGCAGTCAGCGGCCACCCCCACAGCGGTGCGCTGCAACACCTCGGCGACGTGGTCGTCCAGTGGGCCGGCGTGCACGACGCAGACCCGTGAGCCACCGAACGCCGGGTGCTCGGACACGAAGACCACGGCTCGGGCGCCGAGCAGCTGGGCGATAACCGGCAGGGTGCTCTCGACGAGATAGCTGGGGTCGCCGGGCGAGTCGGCGAGCACCCAGGAGACGGCGTTGACAGCCATGACCGTCCGCTGCAGGTCGTGGGCGCTGTGCCGGTACTCGCTGTAGTAACGGCCTTTGGACGTGCGGACGCCGAGCAGGTCCTCCAACGCATACGCGTTCCCGCTGGCCGCCTCGCGGCCGGCCGGGCTCAGAGTGCTGCGAGCAGGATCGCCGTGACGTCCCGCTCGTCCACCGCACGCGGATTGGTCGTCAGGCAGGCGTCATCGAGGGTCTGCCTGGCGAACGCGGCCAGATCGGCCTCGACGACACCGATCTCGGACAGCCGACGGGGCGCGCCAATGGCTGCTGCCAACTCGCTGATCTGCCGGGCCAACGCCTCACCGACCTCGTCCTCGGGCAACAGCGCCGCGTCGCGGACATCCAGGGCCTCGGCCAGGGCGCGGAACCGCTGCGGGTCAGCGGCGGCGTTGAAGCGCACGACGTGCGGCAGCAGGATTGCGTTGCACATGCCGTGCGGGAGGTCGAGCGCGCCGCCGATCTGATGGCTGATCGCGTGCGCCGCACCGAGGATCGCGTTGGTGAAGGCCAGCCCGGCCGTGAGGCTTGCCCGGGCCATCCCGGTGCGGGCGACGGCGTCCTGCGGCGCGAGCACGCTGCGGGCCAGATGCCGCCCGACGAGTCGGACCGCCATCAGCGCGTGCTCGTCGGTGAGGAAGCTGGCCGCCCTGCTGACGTAGGCCTCCACGCCGTGGGTCAGGGCGTCCAGGCCGGTCGTGGCGCTGAGCCAGTCCGGCATCGTGACGAGCAGACACGGATCAGTGAGCGAGATGTCCGGGACGAGGGTCTTGCCGATCAGGGTCGCCTTCAGCCCGCGACCGGTGTCGGTGATCACCGCGAACTGCGAGACGTCCGCGCCGGTGCCGGCGGTGGTGGGCGCCGCAACCAGCGGTGGGATCGGGCGGGGGATGCGGTCGATGCCCTCGTAGTCGAAGATCGCGCCGCCGTTGCTCACGAGCACGGCGATCGCCTTCGCCGCGTCGATGGTGCTCCCCCCGCCGACGGCGACGAGCACGTCGCAGCCTTGCGCGAGATAGGCCTGCGCGCCGGCGACGACCTCGTGGTCCTTGGGGTTCGGCGTGAGCGCGCTCCACGTCGTGGGGCGCAGGCCGACCGCACGCAGGTGGCGCAGGGCGCGCCCCGACCAGCCCGCTTCGATGACGCCGGGATCGGTCACGAGCAGCGGGCGGGCCGCGCCGAGCCGCAGCGCCGCATGACCGATCTCGTCGAGCACCCCCGAACCGAAGACGATCTCCGGTACGACGTACTTGGCGACCCCAGCCGGCCAGGCTGCACGGTCCTCACCGACCCGCGGGAGCGGCGCGGGGTGGACCGGCGCCACGCGCCCGGGCACCGGCGGCTGGATGGTCCGGGTGGGCATGTCGGCGACCTCCATCGTGGCAGCTGCAGCACCGTGAGGTTACGGAGGGATATCGCGCCTGGCCAGTCCGTCAGGCCAGGACCTGCAGGAGGGCTGCGGTCCAGTCGGGCCGGCCATACCGGACATCGGCCAGGGCGGCCAGCCTGGCGAGGGTCAATTGCTGCCAGCAGTCGGTGTCCACCGGGGCGCTGCCGTACCCGGTGAGGAAAGCCGCAGTGGCGTCGGCCACCTGGCAAGGCGGCCGCCGGCCGAGCGCAGCGTCCTGGCTGAGGTGGCCCAGGATGTTGCCGACGTCCAAACCGGGCGGCGCCATCGTGGCCTCGTCCAGGTCGATGAACGCCACCCCGTCAGCCTGGACGACGACCTGAGCCAGGTGCAGGTCGCGGTGGGCCGGCACGAGCGACGCGCCGGCCTGCGGGCACCACGTCCGGACCGCCCTCGTGATGGCCGGTTCGGTGGTCGGGGTGGCCATCGCGCGCAGGTGCGCGAGCTCGTCCGGGGCCGTCCACTGCCGGTCCAGGACGACCCCGCAGCCGTGCAGCCGGGCGAGGGCGGCGCCGGCCTGGCGACAGGCGGCGATGAACGCCGCGCCCGACAGGCTGTCCAGCGGCCGCCCCGGCAGATAGGACAGCAGCCCCACATGACCGAGCGGGTCGACCCGGAGCGCCCGCGGGAGCAGGTCGCCCACCACCGGGCCGAGCGCGCGGAGGCGCCGATCGTTGCCGCGGGCGCGCGGCGAGCTGAAGACCTTCAGCACCGCCAAACCGTCCGCGGTCGACACAAGCGTGGCGACGCGCCGGCCACTGACATGTTTGAGCACCCGCAGGACGACACCGTCCCCGCAGAGCCGGTCGGCCGGAACACGCCACCGCGCGAGCAGGGCGTCGGCGCGCAGCGGGTGCTCAGCCGGCCAGTGCATGTGCACCGATCCCGTTGTGGACCATCGCGGTCACCTGCTCCGCACGGGCCCGCCAGGAGTGCTCGCGCAGCGCCATGCTCCGCGCCTCCCCGGCCACCGCCCGGCTGCCCGCCGGGTCGTCGAGCACCGACTGGACGGCTGCGGCGAGCGCGGCCGGGTCACCCGGCGGGACCAGCCGTCCCCACCGGCCGCCACCGAGTACCTCGGCCACCTGGCCGATGTCGCTGGCGACGACCGGCACACCGGCGGCCAGGTATTCGTACAACTTGAGCGGCGAGTAGCCGAAGCCGGCCAGTGCGGGGTACGGCGCGACTGCGACATCGGCGGCCGCCAGCAACTGCCGCACCTGGGTCTGCGGCAGCTGGCCGAGCCAGCGCACCCGCTCGGCCACCCCCAGCTGGCGGGCTAGCAGCTCGAGGTCGGCGCGTACCGGCCCGTCGCCGGCCACCGCCAGCAGCACGCCGGGCAACGCCGGCAGCGCCTTGATCGCGACGTCCAAGCCGTGCCAGGGCCGCAGGGTGCCGGCGAAGGCGATGACGGCCGAACCCGGCGCCAGACCGAGGATCTGCCGGGCCGGCTGCTGCGCTGCCGGCGCGCCGAACATCGCCACGTCGACGCCGTTGGCCAGCACCTGCGTCCGGCGCCCGGGACTGACCCGGTCGACGTCGCCGGCCAGCTCGGCGCTGACCGCGAGGCGCAGATCTGCGTGGTCCAGGACGGCGCGCTCCATCCGCTGGGCCGTCCGCCCGAGCCGCAGGCCCCGCCACCGCGCCTCCTCCTGGGCCAGCAGTGCGTTGACCTCCACCACGTGCACCGCGCCGGCTCGGTCGGCCAGCCGTGAGCCGGCTGTCCCGAACAACGCGAGCCGCTCGTAGACCACGTCCGGCGCGAAGTCGGTGACCGGGCCGTCCGTGCGATGTGCGAGCTGTCGGGTGAACCGCAGTTTGCGCAACTCCCGATGCAGCCCCTGGGCCCGGCCGGGGTGCTCGAGCAGGAGCGTGCCGATGCCGTCCAGGGGGGCGTGGCCGCGCACCCCGACCAGCAAAACGTCGTGACCGAGCCCGGCGAAGGCCCTGGTGATCGCCTCCAGGTGCAGCGATGCGCCCTTGGTACCGGGGATCCGGACGCCCAGGTCGCTGCAGACCACCGCGATCCTCATCGGAGCACCTGCGCCCAGACCCGCTGCAGGGCGGCGGCGCTGCGGGCCGGGTCGTAGTCGCGGGCGACCAGCTCGCGGCCGGCCGCCGCCAGAAGGGCGGCCAGCTCCGGGTCGTCGAGCAGCTTGCCGATCGCAGCGGCCAGCGCAGCAGGGTCGTCGGGTGGCACGAGCAGGCCGGTCTGTCCGTGCCGGACCAGCTCGGGCAGGCCCAGGATGTCGGTGGTCACCACCGGCGTGCCGCCGGCGAGCGCCTCGACCAGCACGGTTGGCAGACCGTCCCGGTCCCCCGAGCCGTCGATCCGGCACGGCAGGGCGAGGACGGCGCAGCGACGCAGCGCCTCCTCGACGCGTGCCGACGGCTGCGGGCCGCAGAACTGGACCCGGTCGATGATCCCGAGCCGGATCGCCTGCGCCTGCAGCTCGTCGTGCAACGGCCCACCCCCGATCAGCTCGAGCCGGAGCCCGGGCCGGAGCGACCCGAGTTGGGCAAACGCCTCAAGCAGGCAGTCGACGCCTTTTTTCGGCACCAGCCGGCAGACGCACAGGATTGGCCCGTACGACGCCGGCGCCCGAGCCGGCCGGATCGCCAGGGCGTTGCGCACCAGGTGGATCGGTGTGCCGGGCAGCACGCTGCGCAGGTGGTCGGCGTTGTGCTCCGACACCGTGACCACAGCTGCGACGCCGCGCAGCCGGGTGGCGAGGAGCGGCGCGTTGTCGTGGTGGAAGACGTCCTTGGCGTGTGCGGTGACCGTGACCGGCACCCCGGCCAGCGCGCCGGCGTCCCGGGCGACCTCCGCGGCGGCGGTCGCGAAGTGGGCGTGGACCTGCCGAACCCCGGTACGTCGTACCCGATCGGCGACCAGACCGGCCTGGACGAACCGCCGCCAGGTGCCGGCCCGCCGGGCCTGCAGGGCCAACCGGAGCCACCGTGCCGGCGCGCGGGAAGCCACCCGCAGATGGGCCGCTGCCACCGTCCGGTCCGCCAGGTGGGGGTGCCTGGGGAGCCAGCGCACCTCGGCGGTCAATCCGGCCAGCTCGAGATGGCGGGGCTCGTCCTCAGGTGGCAACAGGGCGTCCACGAGCAGTGTCTCGCCGGCGGCCTGCAGAGCGAGCAGCTCGCGCAGGATGAAGGTCTCCGAGAGCCGGGGAAAGCGTTTGAGGACGTAGAGCACCGGCGGCTGCTGCCCGGTCACGACCGACCCCCGACCGGCAGCAGCGCCGCACCGTCGGCCAGCTGCGACAGCTGCGCGTAGCGCCCGTTCGAGGCAAGCAGGTCGAGCGGCCGGCCCGACTCCACGATGCGGCCCCGCTCGAGCACGACGACGCGGTCGGCGTGCCGGACGGTGCTGAGCCGGTGGGCGACGATCAGGGTGGTCCGGGACTGCATCAGGTTGGCCAGCGCCTCCATGACCAGGCCCTCGGACTCGGCGTCCAGGGCGCTCGTGGGCTCGTCCAGCAGCAGCACGGGCGCATCACGCAGGATGGCCCGGGCGATCGCGATGCGCTGGCGCTGGCCACCGGACAGCTCGGCCCCACGTTCGCCGATGTGGCTGCCGAGGCCGTCCGGCAGCCGCCCGACGAACTCCTCGACGAGCGCGAAGCGGGCGGCCTGCTCGACGTCCGCGTCGGCAGCGCCCGGGCGGCCGGAGGCAATGTTGTCCCAGATGGTTCCCCGGAACAGCACGGTGTCCTGCAGCACCAGGGAGAGGTTGCCGCGCAGGCTGGCCAGCGAGTAGTCCCGGACGTCCCGACCGTCGATCTCCACGCTGCCGACCGAGACGTCCAAGAAGCGTGGGACCAGCGAGAGCAGGGTGCTCTTGCCCGAGCCGGTCGAGCCAACCACCGCCACCACCTCGCCGGCCCCCACCCGCAAGTCGATCTGCTGGAGCACCGGTTCGCGGCCGTAGCCGGCGCAGACGTCGCGGAAGTGGATCTCACCGGCGAACCGGCGGGCGACCCGCGCCCCGGGACGGTCTTCGACATCGGGCCGCTGCGCGAGGACCGTCGCGATCCGCTCGGCCGAGGCCGCGCCACGACCCAGCAGGTAGCTGAGCTTCGACAGCGCCCGGATGGGCTTGTAGAGCGAGCCGAGGTAGGTGAGGAACACCAGCAGGACGCCGACCGACAGGTGGCCGCCGAGCACCCGGTGGGCGCCGTACCACAGCACTACCGCGGTGGAGAACGCCCCGCACAGGTCGACCGCCGGCCCGAACCTCGCCTCGACCCGGACCGCCTCCAGAGCCGCCCGCAGGGTGGAGTCGGACAGCCCGCCGAAGCGCGCGGCAGTTTCCTTCTCCATCGTGAAGGCCTGCAGCACGTGGATGCCGGCCAGGCTCTCCGAGGCGACCGCCGACACCTCACCACCCCATTTGCGGGCCCGGCGGGACGCGGCTTTCATCCGCAACGTCGACCGGTAGACGGTGAAGACCAGCAGCGGAGCGGCGGCCAGACAGACCAGGGCGAGCTGGGCGTCCACCAGCACCATGACGGTGACCATGCCGACGATGAGCAGCAGGTTGGGGAACAGCACAGACAGCAGCTGCACGAGCGCGTCCTGCACCCGGTCGACGTCTGAGGTCAGCCGGGCGGACAGGTCACCCACCGGGTGCTCGCGGTGGAACCGCAGCGACAACCGCTGCAGGTGGGCAAACAGCGCCTCACGGATGTCGCTGCCGATCCGTTCACCGGTGCCGCTCATCAACCGGGTCGCCCAGTAGTCGCTCAGGGCGGTGCCGGCTGCGATGAGCACGACGAGCCCGGCGGCGGCAGCCAGCACGGCGTCCGGTCCAAAGGCCCGGCCGAACAGGTGCACACCGGCCCCGCGCCGGCCCGGGGTCAAGACGGTGTCCACGACGGCCTGGAGCGGCCACGGCTTGGCCAGGCCGATCACCACCTCGAGCACCGACAGTGGGGCGCCGATCGCCAACGCCCGGCGGTATCGGCGGGTGAACGGCAGGAAGGTCCGCAGGGCGGCGGTCATGCGGCCCGCCGAGCGGCCGCGAGGGCGTGCAGCCGCCGGGCCACGAACGGCGCACCGTCGAGCAGGATGCCGGCGCGCTGGAGCTGCCCGGGCGCCAGCTCCCTGGTCTGGTCGAGCAGCCAATCGACCTCGTCGGCGCCGGCGCCTTCGTCGACGACGTCGGCCAACCCCCAGGCGGCCAGCCTGGAGGCCCGGATCGCCTGCTCGCGCCGTGGGCTGCGTCGCGGGACAAGGACTGGCCGCAGCCCGCTGGCCAGCGCCTCGAACGTCGAGTTGTAGCCGGCCATCTGGATCACCGCGGCGGCCCGGGAGAACAGCTCCGGGCAGCCGTCGAGGTTGCGCGCCACGTCGAGCCGGCCAGCCAGCTCATGGGAGAGCGCTGACACGACGTCACCGGCGTACGGGCCGGCGGCCAGCACCCCGGACCAGCCGCCCCGCCGGCGCAACAACTCCAGCCCCAGCCGGAAGACCGGGTCGCCATCGCCGCCGCCGCCGGCCGCGATCGCGAGCGACCGCTCCACCCGCGTGCTGCGCGAGGCGGGGCTCGTCACCCAGCCGCAGTACGTCGGGACCAGCGGCAGCCCGTACTCCCGCTCGTGGTCGACCAGCAGGCGGCTGCCGTAGACCAACACGTCGGTGAACAGGCCCTCGACGCCGTCCCAGCGGGGCCCCTCGAGCTCGGCCCGGACGACGGCCGGGTCGTCCAGCACGTCACGGAGCCCGAGGACCACGGCCGCTCCCTGCGCGGCCGCGAGCTCCAGGCCGCGCCGCAATTCGCCCGAGGTGCCGAACGGGTGCCGATCAATGACGACGACATCGGGCCGGAGTCGCGCGACTGCGCTACGGAACAACCGCTCCCGGATGCCGACAGCGTCCTCGACGCTGAGCCCGTCGCCGCGGTAGGCGCCATCGGCACCCTTGAGGATCGACGGCATCTGGAGCACCTCGACCCCGGTCGGCCGCAGCCAGGGGAGGTCAGCGGCGACCCCGGTCATCACGGTCACCTCGACCGCCGGGCCCGCAGCCAGCACCGCGTCGGCCAGCAGCATGTTGCGCCGGACGTGACCGAGGCCGTAGCCGTCGTGGGAGCACAGCAGCACCCGCGCCGGGGCGACGCCGGGCTGCCGACGGGAGCCCCGGCCGACGCTCCGCAGCCGAGCGCGGGGACGCCGGTCGGTCAACACCCCGAGTGTGTCCCTGTGCAACATCGATGGCCCTCTCACCCCGCGTGGCCGTCAGGCGGGTTCAGGGCTCACTCGACCAGCAACGAGGTCCCAGCCGCACTGGGACCTTCGGCCTAGTCGTTCGACCGACTCGTGGTCCTACGCCCAACGGCCCGGTGCGCTGACGCTGGCCAATCGGCAGATTCAGCCGGCGCCTGGCGATCTCGGAGTCGACCGTCAAGGCCACATGTCGCACATCCTGGCCGCCATCGGTGCTGACGACCGGACCCGGGCGGCGATCTGGGCCCATCGCAACGGCGTCGGCGAGCTGTGACCGCCGCCTGTGTACTGCGCCAGGCGTGACGCGGCCGGTCGTGGGAACGACGATCACACCGTGACCGATTCCGAGTGGTTCCTCAGTGCTGATGAACGCCGGAATCCGGCGACCCGCCTGGACCGCCGGCATCCGGCCGGCCAGGCCTGGTCGGCCGGCAACGCCGCGACCCCGCTGGTGCACGGCGCGGCGTACTTCGCCGAGCTGATCAGGACCGTCGGGCAACTGCGACGCGGGGACCTGTTGCTGTTCACCGATTGGCGCGGTGATCCCGACCAGCTGCTCACCGGTGAGCCGGGCAGTGCGGTCACAGTCGCGCTGTGCGACGCGGCCCGGCGCGGCGTCGACGTGCGTGGGCTGGTCTGGCGGTCACATCTTGACAAGCTCGCCTTCAGCGCTTCGGAGAATCGGCATCTCGGGGAGGAGATCGAACAGGCCGGCGGCGAGTGCCTGCTCGACATGCGGGTGCGCACCGGTGGCTCGCACCACCAGAAGTTCGTGGTGCTGCGCCACCCCGGCCGACCCGAGCTCGACGTCGCGTTCGTCGGCGGGATCGACCTGTGCCACAGCCGCCGGGACGACGCCGACCATGCCGGCGACCCGCAGTCGCAGCCGATGGCCAAGGTCTACGGCCCCCGGCCGCCGTGGCACGACGCGATGGTGGCCCTGCGCGGACCGGTCGTCGGCGATGTCGAGACCGTCTTCCGGGAGCGTTGGGAGGACCCGCAGCCGCTCACCCGCAACCCGCTGCACCGGCTCGGCGAGCTTGCCCACCGCGAGGACACCTTCGCCAACCCGCTCCCGGTGCAGCTCCCGGACCCGGCGCCGGTGGGCCCGCACACCGTGCAGTTGCTACGCACCTATCCCAAGCGGCTCGGTGGCTACCCGTTCGCTCCGGACGGCGAGCGCAGCGTCGCGCGCGGTTACACCAAGGCGCTCAAACGGGCTCGCTGTCTGGTCTACGTCGAGGACCAGTACCTGTGGTCCGACGAGGTGGCAAGCACCTTTGCCGAGGCGCTTCGGACACACCCCGGCCTGCATGTCGTGTGTGTGCTGCCGCACCACCCGGACCAGGACGGGCGCTTGTCGCTGCCGCCCAACCTCGTCGGCCGCGACCGTGCGCTGTCCACGATGCGCCAGGCCGGCGGGGACCGGGTCGCGGTCTACGGCGTGGAGAACGCCGCCGGCACCCCGGTCTACGTCCACGCCAAGATCTGTATCGTCGACGACACCTGGGCGACCATTGGTTCGGACAATTTCAACCGGCGGTCGTGGACCCACGACTCCGAGCTCAGCGCGGCGGTGCTCGACCAGACCCGTGACCCGCGGCCCCCGCTCGACCCGGGCGGCCTCGGCGACGGCGCCCGGACCTACGCCCGCGACCTGCGGCTGCAACTCCTTCGCGAGCACCTCGGCCGAGCCGACGACGACGGCCTGATCGACCCACTGGAGGCGTTCGGGCAGTTGCACCGGTCGGCCGCGGCGTTGCAGGACTGGTGCGACGCCGGCCGAAAGGGCCCCCGCCCCGCCGGTCAGCTGCGGCCCCTGGTCGACCCGCCGCTGTCACCGTTCACCAGCCGCTGGGCCAGGCTTGCATACCACCACCTCTATGACCCGGACGGTCGGCCGCGCCGGCTTCGCCAGCGCCGGGAGTTCTGACCGGACCGGCCGCTCAGGGCTCCTGCGGCACGCGTACGACGAGGGCGCCGGGGCTGATCTCGACGACCAGCGAGGTGACCGCGCCGACCGGCTCGCCGTCGAGTTGGGCCTGCGTCGGCACCGCCGCGCGGACCTCGATACGCCGGGCCGTGAACCGGGTCAGTGTGTGGTCCTCCCGGTCTGACCGGGCGATCAGCCGGTGGAGCACCCGGCCCCAGTCGACGAGCCGCCTGGGTGCCAGCAGCACCACGTCGAGCACCCCGTCGTCGGGGACGGCGTCCGGCAGCAGCGCGACCCCGCCCTGCAGCTGGCCGACATTGCCGATCACGATGCCGCGCGCCGACCGGCTCACCGCGGCGGCGCCGTCCAGGACGAGCTCGAACTGCGCCGGCCGGTCCCGCAGATGCTTGAGCCCGGAGACGACGTACGCGGGCCAGCCGACGGCGGCTTTGAGGCCCGCCGGCGCGTCGGCCATCATCTCGGCGTCGAAACCGAGCCCGGCCATCACCACGAAGGTGGTCTGCTCGGCGGCGCCGACGGTGGCCCGGGCCAGGTCGATGACGCGGTCACGCCCGGTCAGCGCCACCTCGAGCGCCTCCTGCATGGTGAGTGGCAGCCCGAGGTTGCGGGCCAGCAGGTTGCCGGTGCCGAGCGGCACGACGCCGAGCGGCACGCCCGAGCCGTGCAGCCCGCAGCAGGCCGCCTGCACGGTGCCGTCACCGCCGGCGGCCAGCACCAGCGTGGCCCCGCGGCTGATGGCCTCGCGGGCCATTCCTTCCCCGGCGTCGTTCTCGGTCGTCCTGAGCAGGATGGGCGACGGCAGCCCGTGGGCGGCGCAGCGCTCGGCGACCTGCCGGGCGAGAGCATCGACGTCGTCGACCTTCGTGGGGTTGACGACGAGCGCGATGCAGGGCTCGCTCACGTGCTGGTCCGCTCGCCCGCGAGCAGGACTCTGGTGGTGATCGACAGCCAGGCCCCGCCGAGCAGCACCCCCGCCAGGATGTCGGTGAGGTGATGGAAGCCTCGGTACATCCGGGCGAAGCCCACGACCGGTGGCAGCACGACCGCGAGCACGGTCAGGGTCAGCTGCAGCGGCCGGTTGCGGGTGAAGTGCCAGGCGAGCACGGCCAGCCCGCCGTACAGGCACACCGATGCGGCGGCATGACCGGACGGGTAGCTCGCGTGCACGTCGCCGATGCCGAGCCTCGGGACGTGCGGGCGGTCGCGTGGGATCAGCGTGCTGGTGGCGAAGTAGATGGCGCTCTCACCGATGACCGCGACGGCGAGGAACAACGGCGGCAGGACGCGCCGGCTCCAGACCGCGAGGCCGATGACCATCACGACCAGGGCGATCTCGACGTTGATCGGCTGCGCCAGCTGGGTGCCCGCGAAGGTCAGCGAGTTGCCGAGCGAGCTGCGATTGGTGGCCAGGCTGCGTTCGATTGAGTCGTCGAGGTGACCGATGGGCGTGTCGAGCAGCGCCTTGGTGAGCAGCAGGCCGAACAGGAGCATCCCGCCGAACAGCAGCAGGCCGCTGCCGAGCAACTTCAGGCCGGTCTTGACGTGGTCGGACTGCTTCGTCGTCATCTCAGACCTGCTCGGGGTTGGCGGGTTCGAGGCCGTCGGCTATCGGGCGGCCGGCTACCTCGCCGCGGTCCCGGCGCCAGGCCGCGAAGGCCGCCGTCGTCGCGGCGAGCCAGCCAGCGCCGAGCAGATAGCCGCCCAGGACGTCGCTGAGGTAGTGCACCCCCAGGCCCAGCCGGGAGAAACCGATCGTGAGGATGATCGCCGCCCCCAGGACGATGAGGGGCGGGCGCCGGGCGCGGCGGACGAACGGCAGGCCGACCAGCAGCAGCGCGCCCACCCCGACGAGGCTGCCGAGCGCGTGCCCGGACGGGAAGCTGGCGCTGGCCGCGTGCGCCACCGGATGCGGCAGGAGCGGTCGTTTGCGGTCCACCACGGCCTTGACGACCGTGCTCAGCAGACCGCCGCCGAAAACGGTGACGGCCAACCAGACCCCCAGCCGGGGCTGGCGGCGGACCAGCAGGATGACCGCGCCGATGGCGGCGAGCACCTCGAAGGTGGCCGGGTTGCCGACCACAGAGATGCCCTGCAGCAGCGACACGTAGCCGGCGTGCTGGAAGGCAAAGGCGTTGAGGTGGGTGTCCAGCCGGAGATCGAGCCGCTGCAACGGCCCCCAATGGGCGACGACCAGCAGCAGCAGCAGCGCGAACGGAATCGCGAGCAGCAGACCGGCCACGACAGCGAGGGTGAGCCGCAGTCCGCCGCGCGCATCAGGGTCGAGCCGTGCAGCTGGTTGTCGTTCACCTGCCGGTCTGGTCATGGTCATGTGGCAGTCGTCTCCCCGCGAGCGGGCAGTCAACCCCACGATCTCGAGCGGTGGCCTCGTGAACGCTCGGGCCTGCACGTCCTGCCCTTGCTCCGTCGAAGCCGAAAGGTTTGCATGGCCACGCTGGGCCTGCAGGAGCCCATCCAGCAGTAGCGTCGGCGCCCCGACTCAAGGAGCGCCCGTGCCGACGATGCGTGCCGCCCGCTATGACGCTGCGACCAAGGCCCTCACCATCGAGACGGTCCC
>JAYTOZ010000214.1:0-9928 GCA_043747515.1 Frankiales bacterium
CCGGTGACCCGGTGACCCGGTGACCCGGTGACCCGGTGACCCGGTGACCCGGTGACCCGGTGACCCGGTGACCCGGTGACCCGGTGACCCGGTGACCCCAGTGCCAGCCGGCCGCCCGGCCTCCTGCCGCGGCACCGGCGGCCGGCTACCGCGGGCCGGCGGGGGCAGGGCTTCCCCGCTGTTGTGGTCGCGCCGCCCTGCACGATGCTGCCCGGCAGTTGTGGAAGGGGGAGTTCGACCTACGCTTCGGGCGTGGATCTCGCCGTCGGTTTCGACCTCGACATGACGCTCGTCGATTCGCGCCCGTGCGTCATCGCCGTCGCGGCCGTCCTTGCCCACGAGGAGGGCGTCGCCATCGATGGGGCGCTCTGGGCCAGCCGGCTCGGGCCGCCGCTCGAGCACGAGCTCGCCCACTGGGTGGCACTGGACCGCATCGAGCCCGTCGCCCGGCGCTACCGCAAGCTGATGGCCGAGGTCGGCCTCGGGCAGACCGTCGCGCTCGAGGGTGCCCGCGCGGCTGTTGAGGCCGTGCGGGCGACCGGTACCCGGGTCGTCGTGGTCACCGCCAAGCACGAGGTGCTGGCGCGGCAGACGCTGGCCCAGGTCGGGATCGAGGTCGACGCGGTGGCCGGCTCGGTCTGGGGTGAGGGCAAGGGCGCCGCCCTGCTCGAGCTCGGCGCGGTTGTCTTCGTCGGTGACCATGCATGCGACGTCCTGGGTGCCCGGGCGGCCGGAGCGTTGAGCGTCGGGGTGCGCACCGGTGGCGCCGAGCCGGTCGGCGCGGACGTCGTGCTCGACGACCTCACCGGCTTTGCGGCCTGGTGGTCCGACCAGCTGCTGACCATCCGGCTTGAGGCGCTCGAGGAGCGGTTGCGGGCGCTCGGGAGCGTGCTGGTGGCCTTCTCCGGCGGCGCCGACAGTGCGTTCCTGCTGGCCGCGGCGGTCCGGGCCCTCGGTGCCCGGCAGGTCGTGGCTGCGACCGCTGTCAGCCCCTCGCTGGCTGCCTCCGAGCTCCCACCAGCAGCTGCATTCGTTGCGTCCCTCGGCGTCCGGCATCTCACGCCCGGCACCGACGAGCTGTCCCGCGAGGGCTATGTCGCCAATGGCGTCGACCGGTGCTTCCACTGCAAGGCCACCCTGCTCGACACGCTCCGACCGCTCGCCCACCGTCTTGGGCTCGCTGCCGTGGCGACCGGTACCAACGCCGACGACGCCGTCGCCGGCTTCCGGCCGGGTATCCACGCGGCCGCCGAGCGGGCGGCCGTCACCCCACTGCTCGACGCCGGGCTCACCAAGGCCCAGGTACGCGAGGCGTCCCGCCGGTGGGACTTGGTCACCGCCGACAAGCCGGCGCTTGCCTGCCTTGCCAGTCGCATCGCGTACGGCGTGCAGGTCACTCCCATCCGGTTGGCCAGGGTCGACCGGGCCGAGACGGGATTGCGGGCGCTGCTGTCGCCGACGGACGTGCGGGTTCGCGATCTGGGCGACGGCCGGGCGAGGGTCGAGCTCGATCCCGCAGCGCTCGGCCGGTGGGACGAGGTGGCCCGGGAGGTCGTCCGCCGGGAGGGGTTCGACTGGGTCGAGGCCCGGACCTTCCGCAGCGGGTCGCTGAACGACCTACTCGTGCGAGCGGGCACTGCGGAACAGCCCGAGCAGGGCCAGCCCGAAGCCGAGCGGGAGCAGCAGCGCCAGGAGGTCGAGCCCGGTCGGAGCATCGCGCCGGGTGCCGGCCAGGAACGGTATGAGGATCGCCACGATGCCGACGACCCCGATCGCGAACAGGACGGCGCCGAGCCGTACGAGCAGGTCGCCGGGGCGCCGCTCCCGGGCAGCGGCGTGGCGGGCGGTCACACGGCCTAGATTAGTGGCCCCACGAGCGAGAGAAGGCACCGTGCCCACCGGCAAGGTCAAGTTCTACGACAAGGACAAGGGTTTCGGCTTCGTCGCGCGCGATGACGGCGGTGACGTCTTCGTCCCCAAGGCTGCCCTGCCCGAGGGCGTCGAGGAGCTCAAAGCCGGGACCCGCCTTGAGTTCGGGGTCGCCGCCGGCAAGCGCGGCGAGCAGGCGCTGTCAGTGCGGGTTCTGGACGCCCCGCCGACGTTGGCCGCGGCCCGCCGGCCGGCCGAGGACCTGCAGCTGATGGTCGAGGACATGATCAAACTGCTGGAGGCCAAGGTGCAGCCGTCGCTGCGCCGGGGCAAGCACCCCGACCGGGACACCGGCAAGCGGGTCGCCCAGATCCTGCGTGCGATCGCCGACGAGCTCGAAGGCTGAGTCCTCGCCGCGTTGGATTGCCCCACGCCCGCGGACACAGGCGTGCCGGGTGCCCGTCCGGCCGCGTTGGTGCAGGACAACCGGGTCCGGTGCGGCGTGCTTGCGTGCCGCGCTCCTGGCTTTGTCCGATGCCTGGCCGGACTTCGCCACACTGATGTCCGTCGGGGCTCCGCCGAGGGTCCGGCGCACGGTCGCCACGGCGTACACCGCCGGCATCGGCCTCTTGGCTGCTCGGCGCGGTGGTCGGATTCGTGCCCGGTATCTCGGTCTCCTGCCCACTCACCCGGGCTGCGACGACCGTCAAAAGCCAGCGCTCGTCCTTGCTCGACAGGTGCTGTCCGTCGTCCACGGCGTCCCGCTGCTCGCTGCGTCGTCGGGCTGACCAGGTCCCGCCTGCCGCTGACGGTCCGCACCGAATGAGGTGGACTAGCGCTGGATCAGCTGGAAGTTCCACACGCCGGTCACCGGGGCGTCCTCCGCCACCCGGCTCCTGGACCGCACGATGAGGTCGATCACGCCTGGGGTCGGCCGGTTGATGAAGGTCGCCTTGAAGGTGAGGTAGTGCTTGTCCTGTACGGACGAGCGCTGCTTGAGGTCGGCGTCGGCGTAGTCCCAGCCGCTGTCCGACAGCGCCTTGTCGACGTCGATGCCGACGAGTTCACCCTCGCGGACGCGGAGTACTTCACGACGTTGGGGGTGCTGGACGCACGTGTTCATGGCCAACGACTGGCCGTCGCGGCAAAAGCTTGCCGACTCGGTGCGCACCCGGTGCCCGCTGCTGACGAGGGTGACGGCCGGCGTCGGCTGTTGGCAGCCGGCGACCGCGGCGAGGGCAGCGAAGGCCACCAGCGACGTGACGACGGGGCGGCGGGCGGTCATGTCGGGGCTCCGGTCTGGGTTCGGTCGGACGAGCGGATGCGGCCGGACTCGATGTGGGCGGGCGTGCTGGCGTGGTGGACTTGGGTCATGACAGGAGTTCGGCGCAGGCTGCGTGACATCACCTCCAGAGTATCGGGCGCGATGGCAGGTTCCCGAGCCGATGGGGCGCCTACACCGGCGGTCGACGACACTGGTCCCGCACCCACCCAGACGCAGGAGCCCCCCGTGACCCCCACCCCCGCCCTCGACGTCGATGCGCTGCTGGCCGGTGCCGTTGACCTGGCCCGCGCCGTCGCGATCGAGGCCGGTGGCAGCTCCGTCGGGGAGCACCTCGGCGCCGAGTCCGACGGCGAGCTCGTCGCCACGCACAGCTTCGCCAGCGTCGACCCGGCCTACGTCGGCTGGCGCTGGGCGGTCACCGTCGCCCGCGCCGAGGGCAGCGACGAGGTGACCGTCGACGAGGTGGTCCTGCTGCCCGGCGCCGGGGCCCTTGTCGCTCCCGTCTGGGTGCCGTGGAGCGAGCGGGTGCAGCCCGGCGACCTGGCGCCTGGCGACCTGCTGCCGCCCGCGGCCGACGACCCACGCATCGTCCCGGCGTACGCCGATCCGGAGGCTGACCTGGCGGCTGCGGCCTTCTGGGAGTTGGGCCTCGGCCGGGCCAGGGTGCTTTCCTGGGAGGGCATGGTCACGACGGCCGACCGCTGGTACGACGGGGACAGAGGCCCGACCGCGCCGATGGCCCGCCAGGCGCCCGGCCGGTGCCAGGACTGCGCGTTCCTCGTCCCGCTGGCCGGTGCGCTGCGGGCGGTGTTCGGCGTGTGCGCCAACGGCCAGTCCCCCGACGACAGCCGGGCGGTGTCGCTGGACCACGGTTGTGGCGCCCACAGCGAGACCCCCGTCGAGCTTGCGCATGCGACCGGGCCGGGCATGGTGGTCGAGGACGACGAGTTCGAGCTTGTCGCCACCGCGCAGCCGGAGGGCCCCGAGGCCGAGACGCCGGACGGGCACGCCAGCTGACCGACGCCAGACCCGACGCCGGGACGGACCCGCACGGCACGGTCGCGCTGCGCGCCGCAGTCCTCGCCTCGTGGGCGGCCTCACCGGCCCGGTTCCGCGAGGACGCCAACGCCGAGGACGACCTCGCGTACGGTGGCTACCGAGACCGGCTCATTGTCGAGCTTGCCCAGAATGCCTCTGACGCTGGCGATGTGCTCCGATTGCGCCTCGCCGGTGAGGTGCTGTCGGCTGCCAACACCGGCCAGCCGTTGACCGCGGACGCAGTGGTCGGGCTCTCGACGCTGCGCGCGTCGGCCAAGCGGGGTGGCCGGACGGTCGGCCGGTTCGGCGTCGGCTTCGCCGCCGTGGCCGCCGTTTCGGACGAGGTCGAGGTCAGGTCCACCAGCGGGTCGGTCCGCTTCTCCCGCGCCCTGACGGCCGAGGCGGTGGCCGGCTTGCCCTCACTCGCCGGAGAGCTGGCGACCCGCGAAGGACGAGTTCCTCTGCTGCGGCTGCCGTTTGCCAGTGCCGGGCGACCGCCGGAGGGATTTGACACCGAGGTCAGGGTGGTCGTCCGCGCGGTGGCGGTCCCCGCCGTCGCCGCGGCGCTCGCCGGCATCGACCCCACCCTGCTGCTGGTGCTGCCGGGGCTCAGCAGGCTCGAGATCGACGACCGCGTGCTCACCGTCGAACCTGACGGGCCGGACGTCGTGGTCGCCGGGGTGCGCTGGCGGGTTGTCCGCCGCGAGGGCGTCCTGGATCCCGCCCTGCTGGCCGGCCGCCCGGTCGAGGAGCGCGCCCAGACCCGGTGGTCGGTCCTGTGCGCGGTGCCGGTGACGGCCGCCGGGGTGCCCCTCCCCCTCCCGGACGGGATCCATGCAGTGGTGCGAGCGCCGACCCCGACCGACGACCCGCTGTCCCTGCCGGCGTTGATCGCGGCGTCGCTGCCGCTCGGCCCGGACCGGCGTCGGGTCGCCCCGGGACCGCCCCGGGATGCCGTCCTGGGGCACGTCGCCGACGCGCTCGTGGAGCTCGTCGAAGGGCTCGCCGACGACCCGGCCCGGCTGCGGTTCGTCCCCGGCCCGCTCGGCGCGGGTGAGGTCGATGCAGCGCTGGGATCGGCTGTGCTGCAGGCGTTCCGGGTCGCCCCGGTCCTTGCGGGGGCTCGCCTGGCTCGCGACGCGATGGCGCTCGAGGGCGCTACTCCCGACCTCGTCGAGCTGCTCGGGGACCTGCTGCCCGGCGTCCTGCCGCACGAGTGGTCGGGGTTGCGCTGGGCACAACCCCTGCGCGCCCTCGGGGTCCGACGGATCGACCTGGCCGAGCTCACCGAGGTGCTCGCCGGGATCGACCGGCCGGCTGCGTGGTGGGGCCGGCTCTACGCCGCGCTGCCGCCCGATGCCGATCAGCTCGGCGCGCTGCCGGTGCCGCTCGTCGGCGGCCGGCTGGCGCCCGGCCCCCGGGGGCTGTTGCTGGCCGACGCGGCGGTCGACCTGTCGGCGCTCGGCCTGCGGGTGGTCGACCCCGCCGCCGCGCATCCGCTGCTGCTCCGCCTCGGCGCGGTCCAGGCCGAGCCGCGCGCGCTGCTGGAGGACCCGCGCCTGCGGGCAGCGGTCGAGCAGGCCCTCGACGAGCAGGACCCCGGTCCGCTGGTCGAGGCCGTGCTCGGGCTCGTCGGCGCAGCCGGGGTGCGGCCGGGTGAGCTGCCCTGGCTCGCCGAGCTTCCCTTGCCCGACACCGAAGGCCAGTGGCGTCCGGCCGGCGAGCTGCTGCTGCCGGACGGGCCGCTGGCCGCGGTCGTCGACACCTCAGCCGGGTTCGGGGTGGTGGCCCCCGGGACGGCCCACGACGAGGTGCTCGCTGCCGTCGGCGTGCTGCGCGGCTTCGCCGTCGTGCTCCTCGAGGCGGCCGACGACGTCGACGGGCTCGACGAGTGGCTCGAGTCCCTGGCGCCCGGCACCGAGCCGGGTCCCGTCGTCCGCGACCTCGACCTCGTCCGGGAAAGCGCCTGGCCGCAGGCGCTGTCGATGCTCGAGCCATCGCTCACGCCCTACGCCGTCTGGTGGCTGGGTCGGCATCGGGTCCTCGATGGGCAGTGTCCGCTCGACCTGCGGCTCCCGGGATCGGATCCGTTGCTGGCGGGGCTGTACGACGAGACGCAGCACCCCCTGGCCGCCCGGCTCGGGGCCCGGACGACGATCGCGGAGCTCGACGCGGATGACGTGCTGGAGCGGCTTGCCGACCCCGACCGTCAGGTCGGGCGCGAGCAGCTGCGGGCGTTGTACGCCGGGCTGGCGACCGCAGCGGTCGACCCGCCCGACCGGGTGCGGGCAGTCCTCGAGGGGAAGCTGGCGGTGGTGCCGGCCGAGGACGCCGTGGTGGTCGACCGGCCGGATCTGCTGGCCCGCGTCTCGCCGTACGCCGTGCTGCCGGTGCCCCTGACGCTGGCCGCCGACCTCGCCGAGGCCCTCGATGTCGCACTGGCCTCGGAGGTCGTCCCGACCCTCGATCCGGGGGGCAGGCCGCTGCCGTGGCGATCGGTCTGCGACGTGGATGCACCGGGTCGGGTGGTCGTGCATGACCGGCTGGCCGCGCCGACGGCCGGCGGCGAGCTGGTGCCGGTGAGCTGGTTGGTGGCCGGCGGGGTCGACCATGTGGTCGGCGCAGACGGGATGGCCCGCGCGCTCGCCTGGCGGCTCGGGGATTGGGACGGGCGGCACGCCCTCGCGGCCCGCCTGCGCGGCGCCAACGACCCGGCCGAGGGGGATCTCGACCGGGTGTGACGGCGGGTCCGCCGTACGTCCGGTGTCGTGATGTTGGACCCTTGCTTGACGTTCAGATCACGACACGATCCGGGAGGGCCCGGAAATCGAACCCGGTCAGCGCAGCCGGCACAGGAGTCGGAGGCCGAGCACGACGGCCGACCACAGCGCGATCTGCGCGAGCAATGCCGGCGCCTCGGCAGCGAAGTGGCCGGCGTACGCCGCCCGCACCGTTGCGTCGATCCGTGGCACCAGCGCGGTGACGGCCGCGTTGCCGGACAGGCCGACGACCGCGATCAGCACCGGCGCGCCCACCAACACGACGACCGAGGCGCCCCCCGTCCCTGCGACGGCGCGTGCGGCGAGCCCGCCGACGGCCACCGCCACAAGTGCGGTCGCCAGCGCGAGCGCGAACCCGGCGGCCGCGTCGCGCACCGGCACTCCCCCGTGGTCAGCTCGCAGCAACGAGGCGGCCGCGCAGCTGACGGCGAGGGATGCGGCGACGGCGTACGCCGCGACCAGGCCCGCGACGACCTCGCGAACTGGACCCCCGACAGCGAGTGTCGACAGGTGCACCTGTTCGTCGGGTTCGGCGTCGAGCACCTGTCGGACCGACCAGGCAAGCACCGGCAGTGCGAACGAGATGGCGCTCACCAGCGAGATGGCAGCCGGGGCTCGTGGGCCGGCCAGTCCCAGGAGCTGCACCAGCACGAGCGCTATCACCGGGGCGACCAGGCTTCGGCCGGCGACCGCGCCGCGCAGGCGCGAGCGGGCCAACGCGCGCACCCTCACCGCACGCGCGGGGCCAAACCGCGGGCCCGCAGGTCCGCCAACAGCGCTGGTGCGTCCCGGTCGGCGACCTCGACCTCGACGACGACGCCGCCTGGGCGGTGTTGCAGGGTCGGCTCCCGTACGTCGACGGCGCCGGCCTCGACGTGCCAGCGCTGATCCGGCGAGAGCGCCGCGGCTTGCTGCTGATGGTCGGTGATGACGACCCGCCCGTGGTCGCTGAGCACCTCGCCGATCAGCCCGGGGACGGCCTTGCGGGCATCGGCGTCGAGGCCTGACCACGGCTCATCGAGCACAAGAAGGCCGGGGCGCACGAGCAGCGCCTGGGCCAACCCGACTTTCTGAGCGCTGCCTTTGGACAGCTCGGGCAGTGGCGTGTCGAGCAGTTCCTCGAGGTGCAGGCGATGCGACTCCCGCTCGACGGCGTGTGCGGCGGCGCGGTCGCCGAGCCCGCGGATGCGCGCCTGGGCGCGCAGGTAAACCCCCGCCGTGAACGGCTGACCGGACGGGAACCGCTCGGGGGCCCAGCCCACGACGTCCGGCCGTCCACGCACGCTCCCGGTAGCGGGACGCAGCACGCCGGCCAACGTCCGCAGCAGAGAAGACTTCCCACTGCCGTTTCGGCCGGTGACCTCCACCAGGGTGCCCGCCGGCAGGGTGAGGGAGACCTGCTGGAGGACCCACGGGGCTGTCCTGCCGTAGCGCACCCCAACGCCGAGGACCTCCACCGGCGCCAGTCTGTACTACCCGGCCGGCCGTGGGCTTGACGCACACCGACGTAGCGTCTGGCGAGACGGGAGGGGTCTTGTCAGTCCCTGATGGCCGACCGCCGTCGCTGGCAGTAGCGCACCCCGACGAGGCCGAGCAGCACTCCGCACAGGCACATCACCAGCCACCAGCCGTGCACCTGCGCGCCGAGCAGCGAGGCGATGCCCAAGACCAGCAGGGCGACGCCCCACAGGGCGGCGCCGATCGCCACGATCCGCACGTCGTCGGTCTCGAGCGGCGCCGGGTCCGGCTTGCGCGCGACGGGGCCCATCGCATGAGGTTACCGGCGCGACACGTGCTGGAGACGGCCGCGCATCGCGGGCTCTGGCACCCTCTCGCGCATGACGACCGTCGACACGGCCCAGCGCCCCACTCCCGACCACGAACCGACCGGCGGTCTCGACCGCTTCTTCCGCATCAGCGAGCGTGGCTCGAGCGTGCAGCGGGAGGTCCGCGGTGGGTTTGCGACCTTTTTCACGATGGCCTACATCGTGGTCCTGAACCCGATCATCCTCGGCAGCGCCAAAGACAGCCTCGGTCACTCGCTGTCGGTGGCTCAACTGACCACGTCGACTGCACTGGTCGCCGCCGTGATGACCGCGATCATGGGCCTGGTCGGCAATCTGCCGCTGGCCATCGCCACCGGGCTGGGCCTGAACAGCCTGGTGGCCTTCACCATCGCACCGACGATGTCGTGGCCCGACGCGATGGGCCTGGTCGTGATCGAGGGCCTGGGCATCGTGCTGCTCGTCGCGACCGGGTTGCGTCAGACGATCCTGGAGGCCATCCCGCTGGCACTCAAGCAGGCGATCAGCGTCGGCATCGGACTGTTCATCGCGTTCATCGGTCTTGTCGATGCGGGGTTCGTGACGACGCCGAAAGGCGCCTCGGTCCCGGTGCAACTCGGCGCGACCGGGCGGCTGAACGGATGGCCGGTCCTGGTGTTTGCAGTCGGGCTACTGCTGACGATCGTGCTCCTGGTCCGGCGGGTGCGCGGGGCGATCCTCATCTCGATCATCGTGTCGACAGTCCTTGCGGTCGTCATCAATGCGTTCGCCACCGTCACGACGTGGGGGCTGATCACTCCGAAAGTTCCGGCGAGCATCGTCGGCAAGCCCGACTTCGGCTTGCTGGGGCACTTCTCGCTCGGTGGAGGCTTCGCCAAGGCAGGCATCGTGACAGCAGTGATCTTTGTCTTCACCCTGATCCTCAGCGACTTCTTCGACGCCATGGGAACGATCATCGGGATCAGCAACGAGGCCGGGTTGCTCGACGAGCAGGGGCGGCTGCCCGGGATCGGCAAGGTGCTGTTCGTCGACGGCATCGCCGCGATCGCGGGCGGCGCCGCCTCAGCGTCGTCCAACACCTGCTTCATCGAGTCGGCGTCCGGCGTCGGGGAGGGCGCGCGTACCGGCCTGGCCAACCTCGTCACGGGTGCGCTGTTCGTCGTCGCGCTGTT
>JAYTOZ010000215.1:0-5549 GCA_043747515.1 Frankiales bacterium
AGGACGTTCAGGGTCTCCTCGGGGACCCGGTTGATCTCCTCGACGTAGAGCAACGCACCGGCCCGCATGGCCTCGATGAGCGGCCCGTCCACGAAGACATCCGGGACGTACCCGGCGGTCAGCACCTGGGCCGGGTCGAAGTGGCCGACCAGCCTGGCCGGTGTCAGCTCGGCGTTGCCCTCGACCGGCACGAAACGCACCCCCACGGCGGACGCCGCCCCGCGCAACAGCGTGGACTTGCCGGTGCCCGGTGGCCCTTCGAGCAGGACATGGGTGCCGGCGGCCAGCGCCGCCACGAGCAGCTCGACCTCCCGGCGGCGGCCGACGACCTCGCTGTCGAGGGCGTCGACCGCGGGGCGACCGAATGGACCTGCCTGCATCAGTGCTCGTGCACCAGCACGCCCCGCACGTTCTTGCCGCTGAGCAGGTCTTCGTAGCCCTGGTTGACCTGATCGAGCGTGTAGGTGTTGGTAATGATCTCGTCGAGCTTGATGTCGCCGCTCTGATACAGCCCGAGGATCTTCGGAATGTCGGTCGTCGGGTTGCAGTCGCCGAACAGGCTGCCCTTCAGGGTCTTTTTGAACAGCGTCATGATCGTGCCCGGCAGGACGATGTTGTTGATCGCCAGCTTGTTGAGCCCGGTCAGCACGATGGTGCCGCCCTTGCCGGTGGCGTTGAACGAATCGCTGATGATCTCCTCGGTGACGATGCCGGCAGTGATGATGGTCTTGTCGGCGCCGTTGCCGTTGGTCATCGACTGCGCCAGCTCGATCGCCTCGGCGGCACTGGCAACGGCGTGGGTCGCACCGAGCTCCATCGCCTTCTCCCGCTTGTTCTCCAGCGGGTCGACGGCAATGAGGTTCTTCGCCCCGGCGTAACGGGCGCCCTGGACAGCGTTGATGCCGATGCCACCGACACCGACGACGATGACCGTCTCGCCGGGCCGGACGTTGGCCGCGTTGACCGCCGACCCCCAGCCGGTCGGCACGCCGCAGCCGACGAGCACGGCCTTGTCGAGCGGCAGGTCGTCGTCGACCTTGACGACGGAGTTCTGGTGGATGGTCGCCCACTGGCTGAATGTGCCCAGCATGCACATCGCGCCGTAGTCCTTGACCGGACCCGGGCCGGTGAAGGGGAAGCGCTCGCCCGGCAGGTAGCCCTCCAGGATCGTCGCGCCCATGTCGCAGATGGCCTGCTGGCCGGTCGCGCACCATCGGCAGACCCCGCAGTTGGGGATGAACGAGCAGACGACGTGGTCGCCCACCTTGACCCGGGTCACCCCGGGTCCGACCTCCTCGATGATCCCGGCGCCCTCGTGCCCGAGCACCATCGGCAGGCGCGCCTCGAGGTCACCGTGCGAGATGTGCACGTCGGAGTGGCAGAGCCCGGCATGGGTGTAACGGATGAGCACCTCGCCCTCGCGCGGACCGTCCAGATCCAGCTCGACGATCTCGATCGGCTTACCGACCTCGTACACGACTGCGGCCTTGGTCTTCATGTGTGCGTCCCTCCATGCGGTCCGGTGTACATCCGTGCTGCGCACCGTAGGCCCTGGGTCCGACAGCGCGCATCGGCTGTCGCCACGAGCCGAGCCAGGCCGCCACCCGGGCCGAGATCTCGTCGGGCAGGTCGAGTCGGGGCAGCGGCGGCAGCGGCCTGCTGTACGTCGGGGCAGGGGCTCGCGGCGGCCGGCCGGACGGCCCGTTCTCGCCGCCGGCCTCGGCCCGTTCTCGCCGCCGGCCTCGGCCATGGCCGGGACCCCGAGGGCCCGCAGCGCCCCGACGGTGGCCGCGACCGATGCGCGCGCGACAGCCACGCCCGGCGCGACCCGGCGCAGGCCGAGCGCTTCGCGCTCTTGGCCGCCGGCCCCTTGCGGAGCAGGGCGTCCGGCAGCACCCCGTCGTCGTCGGCACCCTCGGCTGAAACCGGCGTCACCGCTGTTGGCGTCGGCTCCCACCGTGCCAGTCCTCCTGCACGCCGACCTCATCGGGCCGCACCCCGAGCGCGGGCAGCTGCGGCAGCTCGCGCAGGCTCCGCTTGAGCTCGGCGAAGCCGGCGAAGCGGGCCAGGGCGATCACGTGGTCCCAGAGCTCGACGGCGTCCCCGTCGCTGGGCAGTCGGCTGATGACCGGACCGAAAAAGGCCACGCCGTGCGGCGGCTCGAAATGCAGGATCGGCGTCCCGACATCCTTGCCGGTGAGCGCCAGCGCGGCATCGGTCTCGGCCTGGATCTCGCCGTCCCAGGACGTGTCCTCGAGCGCGCCCGCGAGCTCCAGCGGCAGACCGGCCTGCGCGAGGGCCGGCTCGAGCAGGTCGGCGCCCCGCTCAAGGCGGGTCGGCACGCTCGCACCGGGCTCGGTCTCGAAGACCTGCGCGCCCAGTGCGGCGTACAAGCCTGCGACGGCGTCCCGGCCGTGCTCGGCCCGGGCCCGCGCGGCGACCCGAAGCAGGCGCAGACCGGCGGTGTGCCCGGCGTCGTACTCCGGCGGGAAGTGCGCGTTGTAGTCGAGGTGGGCATTGAGCAGCCGCAACGAGATGAACCGCCAGTCGATGCTGTAGTCCCGTTGCGCGGCGACGGTGCGGACCCATTTGCTGGTCATCCAGGCAAAGGGGCACACCGGGTCGAACCAGAAATGCAGGTCTGCCTCGCTCATGCACCGACCCTAGCCCGGTGATCCACAGAAGCTGGGGCACCGCTGTGATCTTCGTTGAGGTTCCCGACCGTCCGTGGATCACCAGACGACGCACTCGTCGTCGACCCTGCCGAGGGCGAAGTGCACAGCGGTCCGCGGCACCGCTGGCTCGGCACACCATGTCAGCCGACGCCCACTATCGGTGGCATCCTGACGCTGGTGGCCGATTCCCCGGCCTGGACGGAGCCGCCGTGATCGCGTTCGTGCTCGGAGGCGGCGGCCTGCTCGGCGCCAACGAGGTCGGCATGCTGCAAGCGCTCGCCGAAGCCGGGGTCGTGCCTGACCTCGTCGTCGGCTCGTCGGTCGGCGCCATCAACGGCGCGGCCGTCGCCGCCGACCCCAGCCTGCAGGCCGCGGACCGGCTGGCGGAGATGTGGAGCGAGCTCGGGCGCCGCGACGTCTTCGGTAGCAGCGTCATCGGGCAGTTGAAGAACCTCGCGCGCACCCGCACGTCCCTGCACGACAATCTGGGGCTACGCACCCTGATCGAGGCGCAGGTCGGTGACGCCAGGATCGAGGAGCTCGCGGTGCCGTTCCAGTGCGTTGCGGCCAGTATTGAACGTGCCCAGGCGCATTGGTTCACCGAGGGGTCGATCGTCGACGCGGTGCTTGCCTCCTGCGCCGTCCCGGGCCTGCTGCCGCCGGTACGACTGAACGGCGAGCACTTCGTCGACGGCGGACTGGTGCACTCGATCCCGGTCGGCCGGGCCGTCGAGCTCGGCGCCACCGAGGTCTACGTGCTGCAGGTCGGCCGGATCGAGCGGCCGCTGACCGCGCCGCGGTGGCCGTGGGAAGTGGGGCTGGTCTCCTTCGAGATCGCCCGCCGGCACCGCTTCACCGAGGAGATGGCCAGGCTGCCGACGCACCTTTGCGTGCACGTGCTGCCGACCGGCGACCAGACGGCGCCGCTCGCCAACGTCCGTTACCGCGACGCACGCGGCGTCCGGCCCCGCATCGCCAAGGCGCGGGCCGCCACCGCCGCCTATCTGGCCGAGGTGTAGCGATGTGGATCCCGCCGTTGTTGCTCAGGCGGGCCCTGCTGGCGCCGCTCATGCCGCTGCTGGCCGCCACCGCCCTCGCGCTGTTCCCATTCGTGCTGGTCGGCCACGCCCTCGCCGCGCTTGCCCTCGTCGTCGTACGTCGGGGCAGGGTGCGCTGGCGGTTGCCGCGCGTGTGGCTGTTCGGAATCGCCTACCTGCTGGGCGAGACCGCCTGCCTGCTGGCCTGTCTGGCTCTCTGGATCCGGTTCGCTCGGCGACTTGGATGCCCCCGCTCTCAGCATCTGCACCTGGCGGTGCTGCGGCGCTTCCTGGATTCGCTGGTGGGGCTCGCCGGTTTCACCTTCCGGTTCCGCCTGCAGGTGCACGAGCCGGTCTCGCAACCGCTCGACCCGGCGCGGATGGGCGGGGCGGAGCCCGTGATCGTCCTCGCCCGGCACGCCGGGCCCGGTGCGTCGTTCGTGCTCGTGCATCTGCTGATGAGCCGCTACGACCGGGCGCCGCGCATCGTGCTCACCGAGCGGCTCCGGCTGGACCCCTCCATCGACGTGCTCCTGTCCCGGCTCGGCTGCCGGTTCATCGGGCCCGGGGGTGCCGTGGCGACCGCCGCCGTCGCCGAGCTCGCCGGGAGCCTGCGGGCACACGACGCGCTGGTGCTGTTCCCCGAAGGCGGCGACTGGACGCCGACCCGGCAGCGCCTTGCCGTCGCCCGGCTGCGCCGCAAGGGCCTGCACGTGCAGGCCGAGCGAGCCGAACAGATGGTGCATGTGCTGCCGCCGCGCCCGGCCGGGACGGTGGCCGCCCTCGCGGCCGCGCCGACCGCGGACGTCGTGGTGTTCGGCCACACCGGCCACGAGCACCTGCAGGATCTGCAGAGCATCTGGGCGGCCCTGCCCCTGCGCCGCGAACTCGCTGTGCTGTGGTGGCGGGAGCCTTCTACCGGCGTGCCGTCAGGCGAGCAGGAGATCACCGAGTGGCTGTTCGACCTGTGGCACCGGATCGACAGCTGGGTCGGGGAGCAGGGCGACCTGGCCGAGGTCTCTGCGCCGGCTGCTGACCGCATGCATCATGAGGCAACTGGGTGATGTCGTGGTGCACCGGCGCGGACGACGGTGTCGATCGATGACCACCTGCTCGCCGAAGCCGAACAGGTGGCCGCACGGACAGATCGTTCCCTGGGCGACATCGTCGACGACGCGCTGCGCGTGCTGTTCACTCAGCGCGGCCCGCAACCACCCGTTGCGCTTGAGCTGCCGGCCTTCGGTGGCGGCGCTCTGTTGCCCGGGGTCGACCTCGAGATAAGGACGGGTGTCCGCAATCCTCGACGAGGACGGCGACCGCCGTGTTGCTGGCTGACGTGAACGCCCTGCTGTACGCCCATCGCCCGGAGAGTCCTCGCTTCGAGGAGCACCGGGCTTGGCTGCAGGCCGCCCGCAGCGGCGAGGAGTCGTTCGGTGTGAGTGAGACGGTGTTGGCATCCTTCGTGCGGCTCAGCACCCATGACCGGGTCGACCGCGGACCGACGCCGCCGACCCGTTGCCTTGGACTTCAGTGCTAACCGCCCCCGCCCCCGCCGTCGTCGGCTCGTGACCGCGGAGCTGTTCAGCCCGCCTTGCCGGTCAGTGACCGGCCGCGGCAACCTCCTACCGGACGGCTATCTCGCGGCCCTGGCCATCGAGCACGCAGCGACCTGGGTCACGTGCGACCACGGCTTCACCCGCTTCCCCGGCCTGCGCTGGCAGGCGCCGCTGCCGGCCGAGGTCTCACAGCCCAGCTCAAAGCGGGAACGCAGCGAGTCCAGCACGGCTTGTTCGTGGACGGCCCGCCGGTTCGCTGCATGGTCGGCCAGCGCTCGGCG
>JAYTOZ010000216.1:0-7147 GCA_043747515.1 Frankiales bacterium
GACGGCGACGCCCCCGAGCCGCTGCGCCGGGTCGTCGGCGAACAGCAGGTCGTCGCGGCCGCCGACCGCCTGGTCGCCAACACCTCCGATGAGGCACGCCAACTCATCACCCTGTACGCCGCGGAGCCCTCGCGGGTGGTCACGGTGGCCCCCGGCGTCGACCTCGAGCACTTCCGGCCGGGGGAGGCCAGCGGTGCGCGGACCCGGCTCGGGGTGCCTCCGGACGCCGTCCTGCTGCTGTTCGTCGGGCGCCTGCAACCGCTGAAGGCGCCCGACGTCCTGCTCAGGGCAGCCGCCGAGCTGCTCGTGCGGGACCCCTACCTGCGCGGCCGCCTGCAGGTCGCCGTCGTCGGAGGGCCCAGCGGCAACGGGCTGCACGAGCCCGAGCTCCTGCACCGCCTCGCCGCCGAGCTCGACCTGCCGGTGCGCTTCGAGGCACCTTCCGGCCCGGACCGCCTGCGCGACTGGTACGTCGCCGCGGATCTCGTGGCGGTCCCATCCCACAACGAATCGTTCGGTCTGGTCGCCCTCGAGGCGCAGGCCTGCGGCACCCCTGTCGTCGCCACCGACGTCGGCGGCCTGCGCACCACCGTCGACGACGACGTGAGCGGCCTGCTGGTGCCCGGCCACGACCCGGTCGCCTGGGCTGCTGCGCTTCGCCGGGGGCTCGCCGACCGGCGCCGGCTCTCGCTCGGCGCCGTCGAGCACGCGGCCCAGTTCTCCTGGGGGGCAACGGCTTCCGGGCTGCTGGACACCTTCCGGGACGCGCTCGAGGACGTCTACGCCGAGCCACTCGCGTCGGCCCGATGAGCCACTCGGCTGCCGCAGACATCATCCAGGCAGCGCTCGACGAGGCGCTGCTCGACTACGACTCGCCGGGGCCCGGCCAGTTCTTCGTCCGGCTGCCCGGGCAGCACAAACTTGCAACCAACTGCTGGCTCGTCGTCGGCCAACATGCCCTGCTCGTCGAAGCCTTCGTCTGCCGCAAGCCCGATGAGAACCATGAGGAGTTTCAGCGTTTCCTGCTGCGCCGCAACGCCCGCATGTACGCCGTCGCATTCAGCCTCGACAAAGCCGGCGACGTCTATCTGGTCGGCCGGCTGCCCCTGCACGCGGTGACTGCCGACGAGGTCGACCGCATCCTGGGCTGCGTCCTGCAGTACGCCGACGAGTCCTTCGATCCGCTGCTGGAGCTCGGGTTCGCCAGCTCCATCCGCCGCGAGTGGGCCTGGCGCCGCAAGCGCGGCGAGTCGACCGCCAATCTCGCCGCGTTCGCCCGCTTCGCCGACCCGGACCGGTGAGCCGGTCATGACGCCGGACGTCGTCTGGCAGCTGGACGGCAAGCTCCTGGACGTCCTGACCGAGCTCGGCGTCGAGCTGGAGCGGGTCGAGGCCGGCGCCTACGTCCTGACCCTGCGCGGGACCCGCCGGCGCAGCACGTTGGTCTGGCTCGTCGCGGGCGAGCAGGCGGTCGCGGTCGAGGCGTTCGTCATGCACGTCGTCCCGGGTGGCTGCCCCGACCCCGGCCCGCTGCACCGGCATCTGCTGTTGCGGAATCTGCGCCTGCGCTGTGTCCACTACGGCCTCGACGAGGTGGGCGACGTCTTTGTGACCGGGTCGCTGCCACACAGCGCGGCGACCGTCGAGGGGGTCGACCGGCTGCTCGGCGAGCTGTGGCAGCTGGTCGAGGACGACCACGACACGCTGGTCGCGCTTGCCTACGGTGACCGCCTCGCCGCGGACGATGCGCTCGCGCACAAGGTGCTCGCCGACGGGGCTGGCCGCCGCCCGGCGGGCACGCCGGAGTGGGCGCCACACCGCGACGTCCGGCGCTGACCCGGCGTACCCGCGCGTGCCCTGCCCGCCGATCATGAAGTTTGTGCGCGTCTGCTGAGCGTGGCGGCGCCGCACAATGTCCATGATCGGCGCAAGGAGCGTCGGGGCCGCGGGGGGGCTGCAGGTCGGACCCGGCGGTGTGCGGCAGGATCCTGGGCATGTCGACGCTCGTGCTGCTCCGCCACGGCGAGAGCGTCTGGAACGCCACCAACCAGTTCACCGGCTGGGTCGACGTCGACCTGACCGACAAGGGCGTGCAGCAGGCCGTTCGGGGCGGTGAGCTGCTGCGTGCGTCGGGCGTCCTGCCGACGGTCGCGCACACCTCGGTCATGCGCCGGGCGATCCGCACCGCCAACCTTTGCCTGGACGCCGCCGAGCGGGCCTGGATCCCGGTGACCCGGCACTGGCGGCTCAACGAGCGGCACTACGGCGACCTGCAGGGCAAGGACAAAAAGACCATCCGTGACACCTACGGCGACGAGCAGTTCATGCGGTGGCGCCGGTCGTACGACGTGCCGCCGCCGCCCCTGACCCTCGGTTCGACCTGGGACGTGTCCGGCGACCCGCGCTATGCGGGGCTGGCGCCCGAGGTGGTGCCGCTCACCGAGTGTCTGGCCGATGTCGTAGCCCGGCTGCTGCCCTACTGGTACGACGTGATCGTGCCCGACCTGCGGGCCGGCCACGTCGTGCTCGTGGCGGCCCACGGCAACAGCCTGCGGGCGATGGTGAAGCACCTTGACGGGCTGACCGAAGACCAGGTCGTGGGGCTGAACATCCCGACCGGGATCCCGCTGCGCTACGAGCTGGACGACGACCTGCGGCCGCGGATCCTGGGCGGCGCTTATCTCGACCCGGAGGCAGCGGCGAGCGCCGCCGCGGCGGTCGCGGACCAGGGCAGGTAGCTGACCCAGGCAGGCAGCTCAGCTGACCGGGACGGCCCGCTCGCCGGTCACCAGATAGACGACCCGGCGGGCGACGGACACGGCGTGGTCGGCGAAGCGCTCGTAGTAGCGGCCGGCCAGGGTGATGTCGATCGCCGCCTCGATGCCGTGCTCCCAGCTGTCGGCGAGCAGCGCCGTGAACAGCGTCTTGTGCAGGTCGTCCATGACGTCGTCGTCGCGCTCGAGCTGGGCGGCGAGCTCGACGTCGCGACCGGCGATGACGCTGCCGGCCTTGGCGACGATCTCCTCGGCGGTGTGGCCCATCTCGAGCAGGGTGCTGCGTAGCTCGGGCGGAACGGCCGAGGCCGGGAAGCGGCGCCGGGCGATCTTTGCGACGTGCAGGGCGAGATCGCCCATCCGCTCGAGGTCGGCGACCATCCGTAACGAGGTGATGAGCATTCGTAGGTCGGTGGCGACCGGCTGCTGGCGGGCCATCAGGTCGAAGCACTGCTCCTCGACCTGGTGGTAGAGCGCGTCGACGGCGTTGTCGGCGGTGATGACGGTCTCGGCCAGCTGCAGGTCGGCGTCGAGCAGAGCCGTCGTGGCGCGGGCCATCGCCGAGCCGACGAGAGCGGTCATGTCGACCAGCGCCTTGGAGATGCCGTCGAGGTCGTCGTGGTAGGCGTCGCGCATCCACCGACCCTAGCCTCGTCGGCCGCGCCGACACCGCCGTTGGTTGAACCCCGGCTGTCCGTCAGGTGAACACTGCCCCGGCAGCGCGGCGTGGGGCGATCCCCGGCCGCGGCATCCGTACCCTCGTCCAGGTGGACCTGCCGGCCGTGCTCGCCTCGCTCGTCGTGGGCGTCGCCCTCGGCGCGGGGGTGGTGCTTGCGACCGTGCGTCGACCGGCCGCCACGGTCGTGGTCGCCGATCTGCTGCCGGCCACCCGCGCCCTCGTCGAGGCCCTGCCGGTCGCCGTCGTGGTGCTCGACGCGACAGACGAGGCCGTGTTGGCTAATCAGGCCGCCATCGCGCTGGGCCTGCTCGCCGACAACGGACTGCCCGTCACCGAGCTGCGCGCGCTGGTCCGCGAGACCCGCCGGGCCGGGCTACCGCGGGAGGCCGACATCCTGCTGCGCGGTGTCCATTCCGCCGTCCGGGCCCGGCTGGCGCCGCTCGCCGACGGCCAGGTCGCGTTGCTCGTCGAGGACGTCACCGAGGCCCGTCGGGTCGAGGCCGTCCGCCGGGACTTCGTGGCCAACGTCTCGCACGAGCTCAAGACGCCGGTCGGGGCGATGCAGCTGCTGGCCGAGGCGTTGCAGGGTGCGAGCAGCGACCCGGCCGCTGTCCGCCGGTTCGCCGACCGCGTCCACCACGAGGCCGGCCGGCTCGGTCGGCTCGTCCAGGAGCTGCTCGACCTGTCCCGGCTGCAGGGCGCCGAGCCGATGCCCGACGCGCGACCGGTGTCGCTCGACGCGGTGCTCGCCGAGGCCGTCGACCGTACCCGGACGGCCGCGGCCTCCCGCGGTATCGCCGTCGTCCGGGGCGGGGCGCGGGGACTGTCGGTGCTGGGTTCCGAGACGCAGCTGGTCACCGCGCTGGTCAACCTGATCGACAATGCCGTCGCCTACAGCCCGGACCGTACCCGAGTCGCCCTCGCCGTACGCCGGGATGGGAAGTGGGCCGAGCTGAGCGTCACCGACCAGGGCATCGGCATCGGCGAGAAGGACCTCGAGCGGGTCTTCGAGCGGTTCTACCGGGCCGACCCGGCCCGCAGCCGGGCGACCGGCGGCACCGGGCTGGGCCTGGCAATCGTCAAGCACGTCGCGAGCAATCACGGTGGTGAGGTGGGCGTATGGAGCGTCGAGGGCTCCGGCTCGACGTTCACCCTCAAGCTCCCGGTCGCACCGAACAACGAGGGGGAGCAGGTATGACGCGGGTCCTGGTCGTCGAGGACGAAGAATCCTTCTCCGAGGCGCTGTCCTACCTGCTGCAGCAGGAGGGGTTCGAGGTCGCGGTGGCAGCGACCGGGCCGGCGGCGATCGCGGAGTTCGACCGCAGCGGCGCCGACATCGTGCTGCTCGACCTGATGCTCCCCGGCCTGTCCGGCACCGAGGTGTGCCGGCAGCTACGGGCGCGGTCGTCTGTGCCGGTGATCATGCTGACGGCGAAGGACAGTGAGGTCGACAAGGTCGTCGGCCTCGAGCTCGGCGCCGACGACTACGTCACCAAGCCCTACTCCGGCCGGGAGCTGGTCGCCCGGGTGCGGGCCGTGCTGCGCCGGGGCGCCGAGCCCGAGGAGCAGCTGCCCGGCGCGCTCGAGGCCGGGCCGGTCCGGATGGACGTCGACCGGCACGTCGTCACGGTCGCCGGCGACGGGGTTGCCTTGCCGCTCAAGGAGTTCGAGCTCCTGGAGGTGCTGCTCCGAAACGCCGGCCGGGTGATGACGCGCGGCCAGCTCATCGACCGGGTCTGGGGGGCCGACTACGTCGGCGACACCAAGACCCTCGACGTGCACGTCAAGCGGCTGCGGGCCAAGGTCGAGCCCGACCCGGCCGCGCCGCAGCACCTGGTGACGGTGCGCGGTCTGGGCTACAAGTTCGAGCGCTGACCGGCGGGGTGGGTCAGCGACCCGCCGGCGGCCCGGAGCGTGCACAGCCGCACCAGTTCGGCGTACGCCGCGGGGCCGAGCAACTCGGTGAGCTCCGGGCCGTAGGAGACAACGACTGCGTCGGCGCCCACATGGGCCTGCGGCGAGGAGGTGCACCACCAGTGCAGGTCGGCGCCGCCCGGGCCCCAGCCGCGCCGGTCGAACTCGCCGATCGTCGTGACGAGGACGGTCGTCTCGTCCGCTCGGACGACCTGCTCCTGCGTACGCCGCACCGGGAGCTGCCAGCACACATCGGGTTTGGTCTCGAGTGGATGGCGACCGGTCCGCAGGGCCAGGCCGTGCAGCGCGCAGCCCTGGCCGGCGGCGAAACCCGGGCGGTTCAGAAACACGCACGCGCCGTCGACGGTGCGGGTCCGGCGGGCCGGCTCGCCCTCGAGCTCGTCGTCGTCGCTGATGCCGAGCCGACGCCCTGTCTCGGCGTACTGCCACTTCTTTTTCGTCAGCAACCCGGCAAAGCGCTCGATCCGCTGCTCGTCGGCGTCGTCGCTGTAGAACGCGCCGTGGCTGCAGCAGCCGTCGTCCGGGCGGCCCTCGACGATGCCGTGGCAGCCCGCGCCGTAGATGCAGGTCCACGACGACAGCAGCCAGGTCAGGTCGGCGCGGACGACCTGGCCGGCGTCGCAGGGGTCGACGAACTCGATGAACTCACGCGGCGCGTCGGGATCGGTCTCGAGGAGCGACGGCATGCCCAGGTCGGTCACCGGGACCAGGGTAGCGCCGCGCCGACGAGCGGACCGTAGGCTCATCGGGCCATGTCAGTGCCCCTGCCCCCGCCCGACAGCGCCGTCCGGGTGCCGGGCGCGCGGGTCGCCCTCGCGACGGCCAGCGTCTACCCGGAGTCGACGGCGAACGCCTTCGAGATCGCCGCGCGGCTCGGTTACGACGGCGTCGAGGTGATGGTCTGGACCGACCCGGTCAGCCAGGGCGTGACCGCGCTGCGGCGGCTCTCGGACTATCACCAGGTGCCGATCCTCGCGCTGCACGCCCCGTGCCTGGTCATCACCCAGCGGGTCTGGGGCACCGACCCGTGGCTCAAGCTGGTCAAGGCCAAACAGGTCGCCGAGGAGTGCGGCGCGCAGACCGTGGTGGTGCACCCGCCGTTTCGGTGGCAGCGGGAGTACGCCCGGCAGTTCCTCGGCGGCATCCAGCAGATGGGCTCCGAGACGGCGGTGCAGTTCGCGGTCGAGAACATGTTTCCGCTGCGGGCCCGCGGCCGGGAGGTCACGCCGTACGCGCCGGACTGGAACCCGACCGAAGAGGACTTCCCGCACTTCACCCTCGACCTGTCGCACACCTCGGTCTCGCAGTCCGACGCGCTCGCGATGCGCGCGGTGATGGGCGACCGGCTGGCCCACGTGCACATCGCGGACGGCCTCGGCACGGCCCGGGACGAGCACCTCGTCCCCGGTCGCGGGACGCAGCCGTGTGCCGACTTGCTCGAAGGTCTCGCCGTCCAGGGCTTCGACGGCCTGGTGGTCGTCGAGGTCAACACCCGCAAGTGCGAGGACCGCGCCGAGCGCGAGACCGACCTGGCCGAGGCGCTCGCCTTCACCCGCCTCAACCTCGCGGCGCCGCTGACCGACACGACGTCCTTTCGCCGCTAGGGTCCGGCGATGGACGTCCTGCGCACCCCGGACGAGCGCTTCACCGACCTGCCCGGCTTCGCGTTCGCACCGCGGTACGCCCAGACGTCGGACGGTCTACGGATGGCCTACGTCGACGAGGGGTCCGGTCCGGTCGTGCTGCTGCTGCACGGCGA